>JBDHGR010000256.1:0-6473 GCA_039589815.1 Gemmatimonadota bacterium
ACGGTCCTCGAGCCTGAGTAGGGCGGGCGTCAGGTTCACCTCCGTACCGGTGCCCGGGAAGTTGTAGCTACCGAACCTCGGCTGATCCAAGGCCTGTTCCGGCGACATCCCCCACACCACGACGTTGAGGAAGACCTGGAGGAGCGCCTGCATCTGTTGATCACCTCCCGGCGTCGATAAGCCCATGAAGGGCCTTCCGTCCTTCATGATCAGGAGGGGACTGTTGGTGTTCCGAGGCCGTTTGTTGGGAGCCATGACATTCGCCAACCTCGGATCCAGGTTGAACTGTTCCATGCGTGCTCCCAGGCCGAAGCCCCACCCCGGGATCATGGGCGTGCTCAAGTGGCCATCGCTCTCCGTCATCGCGAAGAGGTTGCCGTCCCCGTCCATGACGCTGAGTGACGAGGTGTCGAATGAGCCCAGGTCGGAGCCGCCATCGGAGTCCCTGTCGTCCGGAGCAGCCTGGGTGACCGTGCCTGCCGCGAAGAATCGCGGGGAATCCTCGGCCACAGGCAACATGTTCACGGGATCGCCCCAAGGGGGCATATCCTGAAACGCGCGGTCCACGTCGATCAACGAGGTCCGGGCTCCCGCGTATTCGGCCGAATACAGTGCCGGAGGCGTGTCCACCACGTCGGGATCAGCCACGTATCGGTGACTGTCCGACATCGCCAAGCCGATGATCTGGGAGATCAGGTGGATGTACTCGGCGGTGTTGAATCCTAAGGACTTCAGATCCTGACCCTCCAGCATGTTCAGAATCAGGATCATCCGGGGTCCCTGCGACCATCCGTCTCCCGCGTACACCTCATATCCCATGAACGACGTATGGATGGGCTCCATCCACTTCCCCTCGTAGCCGGCCAGGTCGTCGTAGGTGACCAGCCCCCCATGCTCCCGGAAGAACTCTTCTACGTCTCTCGCGGGGGCACCGGCGTAGAAGGCGTCCCGTGCGGCTCGGATTCCTTCCGACCGCCCCCCACCCGCAGCCAGAGCCCCGGATTCGGCCGTCATCATGTATCGGATGAGCTTGCCAAGATCCCTGTTGACCATCAGGTCGCCCAGCTTCTGTTCCCCGACCCCATGCTGAAACCAGAACTCCTGGTTGTACGGGAAGCGAAGGACCCCATCCGTCTGATCCTCCAACAGCCACTTCTGCATCTTGTAGAGGTGATAACCGTTTTCCGCGGTCTCGAGGGCCGGCGAGACGGCGTCCGAAAAGCTGATCGTTCCGTACCGCTCCAGTGCGGCCAGCCACACGTCCACGTCGGCCGGGAGGAGGGCCGTGTTGATGGGAGTTTTTCCGTGCTGGAGAAAGTGGTCCAGGGTCGCGGCGGTCGGGCTGGTCCCCGCTCCGACGCGTGTGATCACGCGGCCCTCCTCCGCACTGTACAGAATCAACGGGGCCACGCCCGTCCAGCCCGCATACCCCATCTTGGTGACCTTCAGGACCATGGCCGCGGCGACTCCTGCATCGAAGGCATTGCCGCCGGCCTGGAGCGCATCGATCCCCGCCATGGTCGCCAGGTAGTGGCCCGTGGAAACGACGCCGTGGGTGCCCATGACCCGGGGACGCATGGCCTCGATGTTGTTCGCGTCGTAGACGTGGCCATAGCTGTTGAAGGGTTCGATGGTCTCGAAGACACCGGCCGATCCCGTTTCTTGCCCGGTCTGAGGCGAGAAGGGCCCCAGGGCCAGGCCAGCACCTGCGAGAATGAGTATGAGGACGAGCGCCGGTAACAGTAGGCGTCGTGTTTTCACGGTGTTTTCCCTCCGTCCCGTCGGTGCTCGGGCTACAACAGGTGGTCGCCGGCCATCCACCTGGATACCTAGGTAGGGCAACCACCGAACGCAATGCGGCAGGGTTTCGAGAGGATGTAGCGCTCAGGGTCGCGGGGTAGACCCCGGTAACAGCCAGCGCGAATCCGTGGGGTCTACGGATCGAGGAAGAAGTCGGGTCCGGCGACCCGCCTGACCTGCAGCCACCCGATCGTTCTTTTCCCAGACATCAGGTGCTCCCCACCTCATCCACCGCCCACTCACCGGGAGCGATGCTCTCCTCAGCCCAGAGCCAGACCAGTCCAGCTGCCACCAGCGACAGGCCGCCTACCACGTAAAACGGGACCCTGAACCCGACATATCCCGCCAGGGCACCCGCCAACAAGGGCCCCACCCCCAGGCCGAGGCCAAACCCCATGGTCACGAAGCTCATCTCCCGCCCCTCCCCCCCTTTCCTGGCCAGATCGCCAGCCAGGGCAAAGGCCGGGGCCGCTACCCCCGCAGTGGCCACACCCTGCAGAAGGCGGAGACCAACGAGCTGTTGAGTCGAAGTCACGAAACCGAACAGAACTGTCAGAGGAGCGAGAGCGATCATTCCTCCGATGATGAGCCGCTTTCGGCCGATACGGTCCGAGAGGCGCCCGATGGGAATCTGGACGATCAGCCGGGCCACGGTCAGGGCGCTGAACGCTATTCCGAATCCGATCGCTGTCTGCGAGAGCCGGACGTTGAACTCGTTTTCCAATGCGGAGATCATGGAGAGGGAGCTGGCCAGAACGATGGTGCTGAGCATGAGGGCCAGCAGGGTCCAGGAGGGGAGGAGTCGAGGGGGCGGCGCCTCTCCCTCCACCGTCGTTCGCCCTTTCGCCGGCGGATGCCCCCCACGTTCCTTCGAGGGTGGCGGCATCTCCCGCACCGTTACCTGAACGAGGATCAAAGCCGCGGTTAGGAAGGCCGCGCCGACAAGAAAAGTGACGTTGAATCCAAAATGCACCTGAAGGAACCCAGCCAGGAGGGGGCCCGACGCAAAGCCGATCATGCGGAACGTGCTGTAAACCCCCATGGCGTTTCCCCGGGTGCGCTTAACCGTGACTCCGGAGATGAGGGCCAGTACGGAGGGAATGATGAGGGCTACACCGAGGCCCTGAAGGCATCGCAGAGCGATGATCCAGACGTACCGATGAGCGAACATGAACCCCAGGGTCGCCAGGATCATGAGAGCGAGGCCTGCCAGGATGAAGGGTTTTCGCTTGCCCAGGCGGTCGCTGGCCGCCCCGGCGAAGGGCTGGCCCAGCGCAAACAGGAAGCCGTAGATGGAGATCACCAGCCCGACCATGGTCTCCGTGGGGAGGGAAAGCCAGGGCGAGGGCTGGGCCGCGATGTAGAGGGGAAGGACGATGATCAGGAGACTGTTGCCCAGAGCGTCCGCCATGCGGGCGAAGGAGAGGGCGATGACCTCGGGCTCGGTCTCGAGGAGCTTTGCCGTGCGTTTCAGCATGCTGTCAGACAGCTCCGTCCATCACCATTCCATTCCCCAGCAGGGCGAGGGAAGACATCATGGGTTTTTCAAGCAACGGTGGCGTTCTCTTCGAGTTCCAACGGATGTTCGAAAGCCCGATCAAGCACGTTGACCAGGGTTTCTGATCAGGTCCCGACCTCGAGGAAGGTCCGATTCGCCTTCATCGCCGCTTTCCCAGTGCTCCCCTTGTTCATCTTGACTCCCTGTTTTGTCGGATACTGATGTGTCGGGTCGCCGTCATCTTACCGGGCTGGGGTGGTCGACTCAAACGTCCCTGGCTCTGGATCCATCCCTCCAACGTGGTCCAAGGCGCTCCAAGAAGAGCACTCGCTGCGGTCCAGGGGTGCTCCCTTAGTCCCCTACAGCTTTTTCCGCGTAGACCATCCGCTCGAGCGGCGTGGACAGAAGCTGCCGCCCAGTCGGCTCCACGTACCGTTCGGCAAGCTCCTCGTAGCCGATGTGCTCCAGCACTCGCCAACCGTACCCGCCGAGGAAATCAGCCACGTCCTCCGGATTCATACCGAAAAGAAAGCTCTTGTCCCTCAGGACCATCGTCTTGTAGAGGTACTCTGCGCCGTAGAGGGCCTTTCCATCTATGAAATCCTTGCGGATGTAGGTGAACACCAGGCGACTTCCGGCCGGCGCCTTGGCAAGAAAACCGAAGGTCCCCTGAATGCCGGCTTCTGTCAGATATTGAGTAACCGCCTCCCAAATGAAGAAGGTTCTCGAGTCGGCATCGTAGGCGTGCGCCATAAGCACGGCTTCCAGCTCTTCTCGATCAAAGTCGATCGGCACCAACCTCACGTGAGCTGGAACCTTTCCGAGCACCTTCCTCAGTCTCGAACGCTTGGCATCGATGTTTCCCGGCTGGTCGACCTCCCAAGCCGGGACATTTGCCAAGGCAGGAAGGCGGTAGACTCGCGTGTCGAAGCCGGCTCCCAGGTTGACCACGGTCTCAACTCGATCTTCCAACGCTTCCGTCACTTTCTCATCGATATAGCGCTTCCTGGTTAGAAATCCACTCCACATGCCGGGGATCTTCTCCTCCATCCACCGAACCATTGAATCCACAGACATGAGGCGCAGCTTCAACCAGATGGAGGCCCTCGCGCCGAAGGGAAGGATCCGATAGGCGAGGTCATCGTTGAGAATGCGCTCGGTCTCAGGGAAGTGTTGCTCTAAGGCGACCATGACCATCGGGCCTGGTCCTGTCTTTGCTGCTTTTCTCGCCATTCTGTCTTCCGCCTTGACTGATTCGTCCTGTCGCAGACCAGCAGGTTCCCAACGGACCCATCGTTTCCCGGCGGGTGGGAAGCGGCGGTCCCCCCCCGGGCCTCACCCCACGGGCTGAGAATACCGAGTTCAGCCGTAGGTCATCCTTGCACCATCCATGTTTTCGATCAAATCCACTGCCCCCTCTACGCCCCCATACGACCTCAAAACTTCACCGTACTTTCCGGCACTCTCCCGATATTCTGATTTTTCTAAAACGTTCATCACCTTCTTTTTAAGGCTGTTGATCTCAATTCGTTTCTCACCGTCCGAGGTTGTCTCGGGAAGAACGAATTCCCCAGCGCCCAAAGCCGCGATTCGCCTCGCGTTTGATTCCCTTTCCGAGAAGGTAGGGATGATCACAGCCGGGGTCCCGGAAATGAGCCCCGTCTGACAAGACCCGTATCCTCCGTGGTGAATCATCAAGTCGCATCGTTTGGCCAATCTCAGGCCAGGCAGAAAAGGCTCGAAACGGAAGTTTTCCGGAAGGGGCAGATAATGCTCAGGAATGGGATGGTGGCCTGTCGTAAGGACCACCTGGACGTCTTCATCCCCAAGGGCTTCGATACACGCTCCAAGGATGACTTCGGAGTCCACGACCGTAGCCTTCTTTGAGTAGCGTGGGTTTCCTGAGTACACCCACACGACCGGTTTGCCGGATTCCAGTTCCTCGAGCCAAGAGGGGAGGTTCGCCTTTGGGTCCTCCCACAGGATGGGTCCGATGTACTGTCCCTCGGCACCAGGCGGAAGGGGATCGGTATCCGGAGTGCCCATGATCAGGGTAAGGGTGCCCAGGTTCAGGTCGTCGAACTTGGTGATGGGATCGGCTCCGAACGAGATCAGGACCCTGTTGACGGTCGGGACCACGGTGGGGATCCCCTCCGGATGCGGTTTCCACCAGATGAAGCCTTTTCCGGCGGGGTGGCCGTCTGCCTGGATTACGGTGACCAAGGGCTTGTTCAACACCCTCGCTGCCATACAGGCAAAAGGGTTCCAGAAGTCGACGATGACATCCGGGTCATGATCCTCGATCAGGGAGATGAACGCCTGACAGTTTCCCCTGACAAACCCTGAGTGCATCATCCCGGCCATGGCAGCTCCATGGTCCATGTTCCAGACCTCGGGAGTCCGGCGCGCAAACCGAAACGGTATCGCCGAAAAGAGTTGAAAGAAGAAGTCGAGAGGACCTTTGTACCGATCCTTCCATGGCTTCGATCGGATGAACCGAAGCATCCCCTTTGGGCTGAGGTAATCGGTACTCAATTGATAGAGCGGATGCCGCGGGCGCAGGTTTTCGAAATCCGCCGCCGAAATGAGTGCCCTTGGAGCTCTGGCCGGGCTGGAGAAGGCGATCTGGTGCCCCCTGTCCCTTAACCCCCTGGCGATGGGCAGGGACCTGGTTAGGAGCCCGAGATCGTTGGACGGAAGCGTGGTGAAGAGGTATTTCGCCATGATTTCGCTTGTCCCGGTTTCGGAGGTCCGATCCGTCAATCAGCAACCGCTATGCAGCGTGTTCCGTTGGAGACCTGCGGACGTTTCGCCCGATCTGCCACACCAGGGCCGGCGCGAGAAGCCAGGGAATGACGTAGTACACAGTCAGGTACCAGAATTCAACGAGAAACCGAGCGCCGAACCCAAGCACCAGGCCGCAATACACATAGTCGTACAAAGCCAACGGCACGGTGAAGTAAAAGGCAATCCAGAGGGCGACCCGCATCCGCAGCCGCGCCGGCACCCGCCCAAGCGCCGCATAGAACACGACAGAAATGGGGATCAGCACAAAAAGATCGAAGGCGACCATCCAGCCAAAGGAGTACTGGTGGTAATACTCCGGCATCCCGGCCAACAGGAAACCCGCCCACACCAGAGTGGCCAAAACCAAAAGCCGGATGTGGTGGCGCTT
>JBDHGR010000257.1:0-6463 GCA_039589815.1 Gemmatimonadota bacterium
CTAAGGGATGGGCAAGGCTCGGGTCCGGGTCATCTCCTACCCAGTGCCATTCTGAGAGTGCAACTGTCGCTGGAACCCTGGAACCCCGAAGCACAGCTTCTGTGCGTGGCTAAGGCGGTTTTGGTTGGTTTCTTGATGAAGCGGGGGAGGTAAGGAGTGATGCAGGGGTTCAGTCCCATCCTCGACGTCCCATTCTTGGTTCGTCTTCCGGCCTCGACCCGTGAGAGAGTATTCAGTCCACGACCCCCCGAAACCACCTGCATATGTATGCAATTCCGGGCTTAGACGTGCATGAAGGAAGGAAAGACCAGCATTTCCGGGGGTGGGGCTTCGCCGTATAAGGACGATTATGTCAGGTTGGGATACGTCGGTTTGCATATTCACGCGGTGGATCTGGCGCGAAGGATTGGGGCCCAAACGGGTCCCCGTTGGCACCCCGCGGAGGACCTCTTCAACGGATTAGACGAGGATACGGAGGTACTACGTCCCACCAAACGGCCTCGCCGCCGCCAGAGAATCGAATCTGGCCTTCAGATGCCCCAGCCCGATCCGGTCCAGGAGAGCCTGGTAGCGGGGGTCGTCACGGAGCGGGTCGACGAGAGGGTCCACGCCAATGAACCTTGCAGAAGGGGAGAGCTCCTGGATCGTCCGTTCCATCCAGTGGAAGGCCTCGTCCTTTTCGCCAAGGATCGCGTAGGTCGGCCAGACTCGGACGGGATCGCGGTTTCCCTCCTCTGAACCGGACATGACCCGATCGATCACAACCCTGGCGCTATCCGCCTCGCCTCGGAGGCTCAGCAGAAGGGCCGAGGCAGCCGAAGGCTCCGCTCTGAATCTGGCCACCGCTTCCGAATCGTCCGGGAGGAGTTGGGAAACCTCCTCTGGGCGGCCACCGAGTAAGAAAGCCTGCATCAGATACCAGGCTGCAAGCAAGTTGTCAGGGTCCCTCGTCACAAGAATCTCGCGGAGGCGGGTCGCCTCCTCATATCTCCGTGAGAGAAGTGCCCCGCGTGACAGAAGGATAAGCGTGCGTGAGGAGATCGGGTCCAGTGCAGCAGCCTTGCTTGCCTCTTGGAGCGCTTCGTCGATCCTGCCCTGGGCTACCAAGAGGTCTGCCTTCGTCGACCATCCCTCGGGATCGTTGGGATTGAGTTCCAACACACGCTGGATTCGCCGCTCGGCTTCTTCCCAATCCCATGTCCAAACCAAATGCCGTCGGGCCAACAACAGATGGGCCATGGAAACCGTGCTGTCGATGTCCAGGGCGGATCGGGCCCATAGCTCCACCTGAGGCCAGGTCTCCCTGGGGTCCCGGGCTCCAAGCGCGAGCAAACCGTAGTATGCGAAGGCCAGGCCAGCGTGGGCTTCGGCCAGGTTCGGATCCCGTTCGACGGCGATCTCAAAGTATCGTAGGGCCTCGGAGAGGCCGGACATGGGATCGTCTTCCCGTTCCATATGACCCAGCCCGAGAAGGTAGGCATCGTAGGCTTCCAGGTTCTCGGTGGAGCGGCCTTCGAGGCGGCCCTTTTCCTCCGAGGTCAACTCGGCTCCGATGGCCTGGGCAATCCTCTGGCCTACGTCGCTCACGATGTCAAGGAGGTCCCCGGCGGTCAAATCCCGGTCGTAGTGGTCTGCCCACACGTGAGCCCCGTTCGCATCCAGAAGCTGGAAGGTCACCCGAATCTGGGTTGCGTCCGGGTCCTTCAGCACACTGCACTCCCCGACGAAACCGACATCGAGCAGGTCCGCGATCTCGGGCACCAGCCGCGAATCCTCTGCGAAAGGAAGGACTGAAGTGCGGCCAATCGAACGGAGAGAGGAGATGCCTTGGAGCCGAAGCAGGATCTCATCGTGGATACCTTGGGCGCGGAAAGCGTCCTCAGGGTTCGGGCTGAAGTTGGCACAGGGGAGAACCGCAACGCCGGGTCGGTCGTCGTCCACAACCGGGCCCTGTGGGACCTCGGACGGATCTTTCCTGCCGTCTCGCCCTCCCACGGTGGACAGCGCGACACCCGCCACAACCAGCAACGCTGCCACCATTAGCAGCTCGGGTCCACTCACCCGCTGCCGCCCCTTCTCGCCGTGATACCATGCCAAGATGAGCGTGATAAAGAACCCGATGCCCACGATCACCAGGATTGCGCGTTGGACGGTGTTGGATAGGCCCAAAGGTTCCGACAAAGCGTCGAGAAGCTGAAAGACCACAAACGCCCCCGCCAGGTACGCGAGAGCCCACTGCACGAGCTTCCGCTCTTTCAGCTGTTGGAGGAGGGAAGTTTCGACCATTGCATGATTCCGGCCAGAGGAGACTGCCTGGCCCGTTCCTGCCAGTGTTCTATGGGCCCAATTTATCGTCCCACTTCCACATCCATGACCCAAATGTCACTTTCCTGCTCCGCCACGGTAACGTAGAGGTTGTCGGGGCCGATCGAGAACAGACCGTTCTCCCGGAGGGCAGGGTGGTCGCGCACCACGACCATCCGCGGCTCACCGCCTTGGGTCGGAATCGCAGCGATCCCGAACCGGTTCTCCAAAATGCCCCAGAAGAAGATCCATTGGCCATCACGTGAGAATTGGGGAGGCCCCCCACCTGTGAGAATCCCGGTACGGACGTTCGCCATTGACTGCTCACGGCGCCAGAGGATCTCTGCGTCTCGGGACACAAACACAAAATCGACACCTTCCGTGGTCGGGCTATCCGCCGCGCACAACACGCCGCTGCCGTCGGGGGCCCAATCAGAACCCAAGCATGGGAACTCCGTCAGCCTTCGGACGTCGTGCCACGCACCGCCAACGCTATCCCGCGAAATGAGCCACAGCTCCAAGTCTCCCGACAACAACGCCAGGTCAAGCCCGCTGGGCGACCAGTCCGGGATATAGGCGCCCTGCGGAAGGCCCATCAGTTCCGCAGGTGTGCCGCCGTTTGCAGCCATGACCTTCACCACGGTCTCTACCGGACCTTCCCGGGCATAGAATGCGATCTCCATTCCGTCCGGTGACCATTTAGGAAAGAACTCATCCCGCGGGTCATCCGTGAGCCGCACTGGGTTTCCACCGTCCAGAGCTCGCCGGTAGATGTCCATGTTCCCTCGAAGGTCGCTTTCATAGACGATCCAGCGGCCATCAGGGGAGACCTGGTGACTCTCAATGTGCTGGTTGGTGTCCGTTACCCGGTGGCCATCCCCAATGGGAATCGGATTCTCCTCGGCCAGTGGATAACCCCAGATGTTCTGTCGCTGCGTTAGCCTGGCGTACGCGAGCTTCCTGCCGGCGATGGAATATGAGATGGAGTATGCGTCGGTGGGCCCGGGCACTCTCGACACTCCACCGCGAGGCCCTGTCGTGCCCACAGCGACGAGGTACACCTCTCGCTGTCCGGCACGGTTGGATATGAACAGTAAGTGTTCGTTATCCAGCCAGGCGGGGCTCAGATCCATGTACTCGTCCTCGGTAACCCGCACCGGCTGCCCGCCTCCGGCATCTACAATCCAGATTGCGGAGGGCGCCACATTGAAGTACGTGACCCAGGCGGCATTGCCGGTCACGTATGCGATCCGATTACCGTCCGGTGACCACGCGAACGAGTGCGCCGACCAGAGATTCTCCGTGAGGGCAAGCAGGGTTTTGGTGCCGTCGGTGAGCGAGTACGCAAAGATGCTGTCGCCAGCGGAGTACGCGACATGCGACCCGTCCCGCGACCAGGAACCAAAGAATCCCCTTTCTTCCTGGAGGGTCGTTGGCACCTCAGGGATGCGGGTCGAGCCGCCGAGCCGACCGACCTCCCTCCACGAACATCCCCCCTCGCCACAGTCCCAAAAGCGGATGAACTCGCCTTCCGAACTCCACGAAGGTGACCCTTGGTCGGTCATTCCTCCTGAAACCAGTGTGAGCCCGGCGCCGGCGACGTCACGGGTGCTCCGAACGACGACTCTCCCCCCAGCGGAATCAAGCCTCACATACGCGACCTGACTGCCGTCGGGCGACAGCGCCGGCTGCCACTCCATCCCTGGCTGGCTGGTCACAGGCCGGATGTTGGATGTGGTGATAGTCATGGGGTCCGGTGCTAGCAGTTGTGACGCCACCACCATCACGACGGTCGCTGTTGCGGCAATCAGCGCGGCTGGAGCAAACCAACGCTGCTTGGCCCCCGGTGCCCTCCTGAATCGAGTGTCAACTGGCGTCACCCCTCCGCTAGGGGTCGCCAATCCATCGAGCTGTGACAAGAGCTCCTCGGCGCTCTGCCACCGATCCGCCGGTTTCTTCTCCAAGCAGCGCATGACGACAGCTTCCAAGGCCAGTGGCACGGAAGCCCGGAGTTCTCTCACGGGCTGGGGGGTCTCCATGACCTGGGCCGCCAAGATTTGCTGGGCCGTACCCATGGCAAAAGGAGGGTGCCCAGTAAGGAGTTCGTAAGCCATAACACCTACGGCGTAGATGTCGGCCCTGTGGTCGATTGCCTCATCGGCTGCTGCCTGTTCAGGCGCCATATAGGACGGTGTCCCAAGGGCCACACCCAGGGTCGTGAGCTTGTGGCGCCCCGTTGCTTCGCTCACCGCCTTGGCCACGCCAAAATCTGCTACCATGGCATGACGTCCCGAGACGAGCACGTTCTCTGGTTTAATGTCCCGGTGCACGACGCCGAGCTTATGAGCCGCAGCAAGCCCGTCCACAACATCCCGTAGGAGGCGTGCAGCTTCCGAGACTGGGAGTTCGTGCTCCCGAGTCAGACGCTCCCGCAGAGATTCCCCTTCGACGAAGGGCATGACGTAGTAGAGGAACCCGTCAGCTTCTCCGGAATCGAAGAGAGGGAGGATGTGAGGGTGCTGTAGGTTGGCTGTGACCCTCACCTCCTGGAGAAACCGCTCAGCTCCGAGGGAGGCTGCCAATTCAGGTCGGAGGACTTTGAGGGCCACTTTCCGGTCGTGGCGGATGTCTCTGGCCAAATAGACCGTAGCCATTCCCCCACTACCGATTTCGCCTTCGAACTCGTAACGGTCGGCCAGGGCGGCCTTGAGCCTTTCTTCGGAGTCCTGGTTTGAAGCCATACTCATGGCTCCAGTGGGGGGAAACTGCCCAGTCCAGCCCAGTCAGCCACCAAGAAACAAGATGCTTGTCACGCGATGGAACCTGCAACCATTCGGCTGGGTCGCGCTCCTTCCGGTGACGGCTAACCGCTACCCACCGCCGGAGAGGTCAATCCTCATCCGCCACATTCGAGCGATCTAATGAGAGCCCAAGAAGAGGCGTAGGCTCCTCTGAGAGCATGTCTTCCACCAAATCCCGGAATGCGGGCTGAAAGGCAGTTCGCCTCTGCGTCCAGTATTCGCGGGGACCTGGTTGGGTGACACAGTTTTCGAGGATCACCATCCATCCTTCCCAGACTGCCTTCTCCAACCCTCCCTGCAGGAATTGGTAGTGCGTGTTTTCACCGAACTTCAGGATGGAGTTGAACCACCCCACGGTTCGGAGGCGATCGGCTGGGTCAAGGGAGTCAAAATCCGCGAGCCCTCGAACGAGCACTTTGGCCAACCCCTCGCTCTCCGCCATCGACATCGCCATCCCAAGATTTGCGGACGTGATTGCCTGGTGAGTTCGCGCCCGGATGGCCTTTATATTCTGCCGGATCTGATGAGCGAGATACACAAGAGTGAGAATCACCCCGGCGGCACCGATCACTTCGCCTATGGCTCCTACCGCTTCCCAGTTCATTGTCTCGATGGCCCTGTTGGAGTCAGGGGAACAGGCGCGCAGGTTCCAAGACGGTAATGGTCCAGTCTGGTCGTCCGTCTCCAATCACTTCACGGAATCTTGCTGATGATCCTCGCGTGCTCCTCAGGATCAAACGCCCGCATGGTGAGCGTTGTCACGTTCCCCTGGGAGCCCATGTGGAGGGCAAAGGCCGCTGCCATCTCGTCGTCATCGGCTTCGGAGATTGCCACGAAGTCGTAGGGGCCTTGCACAGAATAAACGCCCAGTAGCTTCCCCCCCATTGCCTCCCAGGCGGCGACAGCATCCCGGACTCGATCTGGGGAACGCTTGATGTCACGGATGCCCTGGTCGGTGAATTTGTACAGCGTGACGTATTTGGCCATTGGATTACTCTCTCTTCCTGTATGGGAGCCTGCGCGCTCCTTGGGAACCCTCCATGACCTGGTCGATCGGCGGTCAGGGGGGGTATTTCATCAAAACGTATCGCGGCCTGCCAGAAGCACTGTCAGGTGCCGGGCCGAAAGCCCGGCACCGCCAACCAGCGGTTGCTCTTATCTGTTTGGAATGAAAGAACCTTAACCAGGTTCAGGGATGGTCGCCAGGGCAGATCGCTCCTTCGGCTGGTGAGCCAAACAGCGTCGGTTGGATGAGTGATGAGGTGGTGCGGCAGTGAAATCCTGGGAATCGCTTCCTGTGCATCTCCAGGTTGGGTCGGATATTGTGTCAAAAGACCCCGGCAGACTCCGGCATGGTT
>JBDHGR010000258.1:0-6454 GCA_039589815.1 Gemmatimonadota bacterium
GGCCGGCGGAAAGGAATGACGCTGATATGATGAGAAACTGGAAGACGGTCTCGTTCGCTGTCGCTCTGTCTGGCATCATCACGTTGACTGGCCAGGCTTGGATAGGATCCGAGACCATCTATTCCCCTGAGTTCCGGGAAAACCGGGTGATGATGCACCAGGCCATCCTGGATAATGAACTCCCCGACAGCATACGCAGCTGGCGCAGTGTCGGAGGGAATGGTATCAACACCCGCCTCCTCACGGTTTGGGCGTCCGAGGGTATTCACCGGGTCTCCGGGTTTAAAGTGTTGGATTCGTATCGGATCCTGGAGACTTTAGGTCTTTTCGCGTGTTGTGTATTCCTTTTTCTTTTCTTGAGTACTCGTTCCGGTCCTCACTATGCCCTGATCGGGGTCCTATACTTCGGCGCAATCCTTCCGCTCACTTATTTCCTCCACTTTTTCCATCCATGGGATCGACCCAGCCTCATGTTCTGGATCTTGGCCCTTTGGTTAATCCGATCCAGGAGATTATCCCTTTTCCTACCAGTCCTGGTGCTCGGGATGCTCGTGAAACACGACATGCTCTTCTTGCCGGTCCTGATCTTCCTTGTCGAGGCTTCCCCGGCCAACTGGAAAAAGCCGGGCCTCGTGAGTCTGTCGTTACTGGTCTTGACAGTCGGGTTGATGGTAGGCCTTCGCCTGCTGGTGTCCGATGGTGCGGACTATGGCTTTTCCCTCGCCAGGGTCATGGATCAGATTTCGGGAAACCTGGACACGATGCGGGCCCTTAACCTCTCCTATCCGCCTTTTCTGGCCCTGGGGCTCCCCATCGCGCTGGCCGTTTATGGATTCTCTCGAGCCGACAGGTTCTCCCGGGCCTCCGTTTTGTTCTTCTGCCTCCAAGGTGGGATCCTCTTTGCCAGGTCCAACTTTGTGGAGGTACGGGCTGAGATGCCCCTCCTGATGCTCCTCCTCCCGGCGGCTCTGGTGGGGCTTCAGCGGGTATTCCAGGAGGTTCCTTCGGAAACCCAGACAGCGGGGGCGTGAGTACTTACCGAGGCGTTCGGCTCAACTCGGAGACGATCCCTCGGATCGCCAACCCACAGACCGCGAAACCGAACAGGGTAAAAGGCATCTGCCAGACGACATGGTTCATGTGAGGGTGTTCGTGGGAGTGGGCTTTGAACATGATGAACCATGACAGGGGCGCGAGAATCGAGAACCAGGTCGCCCAGAGCAGCGCCGATTGCCTTTTCCATTCTTCGCTCCGAAGGGACGCGTTCCGACGAAGAAAAACGATCAAGGACATAAAGAAGAACAGCACGATCAGATAGAGAAATCGGATCGAAAACAGGAAGCGCCTCACCAGAGGGTTCCCGGTTTCCAGAAAGTTGTTCAGGTCGAAGAAGACCCCCTTCAGGTAGACCATCAGGACACCGAGAGTCCCAGCTTCCAGGTTCTGGGCATAGGAAGCGGGGAAGTTCTCAGCTGCGCCGTGGGTTCTGGACCCGAAGGAAAAAGCGAGATGGGAGAGGCCGTCCGCGATACCCCCTTTCACTGAGGCGATCTGGGTAAGAAGAATGGCCAGGCTGACCGCGATTGCGAGGCCTGACCCGAGCACCGCTGCCGACGTCCCCTGGAAGAAACGACGACGGCCCCATCCATCCAGCGCGCCGTAGTAGACCATAGGCACCACCATCATCACCAGGGTGGTGGTCATATACTCGTATCCGTTGGCCAGACACTTGATCAGGACGGCCAGGAACACCAGGGTCCCGAACCCTGCCCAGCGTATCTCAGAAACCTTCCGGAATCTCAGATAGAGAAGGACGGAAACCATGGGAAGATAGAAGGCCCACATACTCCACCAGAGATTCCGGCCGAACACCACGAGCCACTGGGAAGCCACTGTCGATACCACCAGAAGCATGGCCACGAACCAACCGAATTCCCCACCGAACCAGAGGATGACCAGGGTAAGGGCGAGGGCCGAGAGCACCGACGTCAGAAGGTAGAAGAACTCCAGCGTCTCCCCCGGGGAGAGGGGACTAAGGCGATCGAAGACGCTGAACAGGATCCCCTGCCCACCGACCTGGGACAAATAAACGGAATAGGTGTCGATGGGGAGTCCGTCTGCGTAAGCCTGGTACTGGAACTCCACCACCGTGCCCCTGGGGAATTGCGACTGATCTTCCTGCAGCTCGATGGACGTGGGGGACGCCGCTTCCCAGGGCCTTTTCCGGAGGCCTACCCCCATGAGCCCGGCCGCCGAAAAGATTCCCTCCTGGCGGGATTTCACCATCCTTCCAACGACATGCGCTTCCGAACCCTTTTCATGGGCCAGGAACCACCCAGGTTCCGCTACCCGCCAGATGTTCGAGTAGAACCCGAGCGAGATCAGGAGAAGGATTACAGCGCCCATCCCCAGCGTTCCCCAAGTGGGGGTTCCCTGGGGACGGTCTGGCGTCATGGCGGTCCTCTTTCGTGCTGGGATTCAATGTCCGTGGTAACCGGTCCCCGTCGGGTCCGGCACTCTGAAATGAGGCGTCTCCGAACGGATCGTCAATGCTCCGTCCTCTCCCCATCGTTCATCGCCGGAGTGCGCAGTCAGTTCCTTGGGGTTCAGGTGGGTAAAAAAGCGTGGCATATTCGTTGAGGCCTGGTCGGAGCGGACCCGAGAGGGCACGGAAACGCCGACCCGGACTTTTCCCGCAGGTGACTTCCGGACAGGCGAGAGGTATGGCGGAAAAAACGAGGATGCGTCTCTGGTTCGGCTTCGCGGCCGTCTTGACGGTGTCACTGGTTCTCGTCATCCATGGGGTGCTCGACGGCTCTGCGTCCGGGATCCTCTTTCCCCGTCCCTTCGCCGTGGCCATCGACGACCTCGGCTGGAACCAGGGTCACGACGAAGGGGCCGTCAACCCCTCCGGCCCTTACCGGCTGGGCCTCCCGCGGGAGATGCTCCGATCCGACTATGAGCCCCTCGTCGAGATCGCGGCGGAGCTGGGAATCAGGCTTCAGGGCGCGTTCATCCTGGCCGAGATGGACCGGGAGAACGTTCTGCGGGACTATCCCACCACTACATCGGCCGGCGTGCACTGGGACAACTCGGAGAACATCGGGCCGGACCAGCTGGACGTCATGGCCTTCGTACGGGACCAGGCTGCTTTCCTCGAGTTTGGCCTTCATGGCGTGGGCCACGAGTTCTGGCCGGAGCCGGGGGTCCGGCGGCGTGCGGAATGGTACAACCTGGAGGAGGACGAGCCCTGGCCCCGGGAGGAGATCGCAGCTCACATCGAGGCGGTGAAGGCCATTCTTGCCCAGTATGGCCTTTCGGAAGCGGAGGGCCACTCGTTTCCCGAGAGCTTTGTACCCGGCGCCAGTGGCATTCATTGGGACCCGGAAGGCGACGTCAGCACGGGCTCGATGTTGCGGCCGGAGGGGGTGAGGTTCGCCAACACCGCCTTCAGCTACATCAAGGAGCTCGATCCCCCAGAGGGTCCGAATGCCGGGGGATTCGATCACGGGCTCCTTGTTGTGAACCGGCAGGAGTACGGGAACGTCTGGGACGAACCGGCCTCTCTCCCCACCGTTCCCATCGAGGATCAGGAATCGGACTTGATCGAAACCCACTGGACCAATTTCCTGACGCCGAAGGGTATCCCCCAGGCCAGAACCAACGAGAGATGGATCCGGTTCTTCAGGACCGTGCAGGAGCAGGACGACAGATACCTCGCCAAAAACTCGGAGCAGTTCGCCAGCCAATGGTTGTACCGGAGGTACGCTGAAATTTCGGAGGGTCCCCCAGGGGAGGTTTTGATTGACAACTCGGCCATGCCCCGGGAGGCGTATGAGCAGGGGCTGTTGGGTGCCCTGGTGCTCAAAGTGAAGCTCTCGGAGGGGAAGCACCTAAGTCGAGCAAGTTTGGACGGCCGCCCGGTCGGCGTGTACTACGAAGATGCGGGTTTCGGGTTCCTGGAGCTGCCCCCTCTGGACGCCGGTGATCATCGTCTCTCTTACACCACCGGGGACACACCCCTACCGCTCTTCATCGACCACCGCGGAACGTACAACATCTACTCCACCGACATTGGCGGGGGACACTTCGGGTTCCAGGTGAGGGTGTACGGAACCCAGGATATTCATGTACGAGGGGTTTCCGAGCCCACCAGGATTTCCATCGACAACGGGAGGTTGAGGCTTCTGGGAAGCCGTTATCTGGACGACCAGAGGCTGTTGGTGATGACCCTCGGGGCTCACGACATCCAGGGGGAAACGGGGCGGGTGAACGTGGAGTTCTGATACTGGGCCGCGAGGCGCTTAGGCTCGGTTCTCCAGAACCTCCTCGTAAATGGCCTCCACCCTTCGTGCGTTCTCCTCGATGCTCATTACCGGTCCGATTCTCTCCCTCATTCCCTCTAGAATAGCGGGTTTTTCCAGGATCGTCCTCATCCGATGGGCTAGTGCTGCCACGTCTCCCATGGGAAAAAGGAACCCGTTCTCGGAGTCACGGATGATTTCCGCCAGCCCCCCCACGTCCGAGCCGATCACCGGGATCTTGGCGCTGAGCCCTTCCAGAGCCACCAGAGGCATGTTCTCCACGCAGACCGAAGGCATCACCACCACGTCGATCTCAGCCAGAATGCTCTGGAGGTTCTCCGGTTCCAGCCGGCCTTGGAAGTGTATGTCCTCCCAGCCGGCCGCCATCCGCCTGATCTCGGGGCCGTAGGTGGGGCTCTCCGGCCCGTAGATCAGGAGCTCCGCCCCAGGTCTTCCCGGATCCGCCCTCGGCCTCGTCTGCTCTTCTCCGCGGTTTTGCACTTCCTGGAAAGCTCTGATGAGGACGTGAACGCCTTTGATGGGCACGACCCGGCCGATGAACGCGAATCGGATTGTTCTCCGGTCCCGGTTCTCGGCGGTGGGAAGGCTGTCGGCGCCCGTGCCGCCTGGAACGTCCTGGGTGTGCGCGGGAGGATCGCCGATGGCGATGCCATTCGGAACTACCCAGACCTTGCTCGGCGGGAACCCAACGCTCACGGCCCGGTCTCCCAACGCTTGCGAGGGCGCAATGAGGGCTTCGGCTTTCGCCAACTCCTTATTCAGGGTTTCCGTTCGGTACCGGTGAGCCTTGATCAGGCCGAGGGTGTAGCTGCCGCCATCGTCCGGAGTCCCGTCGGAGAGACGGTAATAAAGGGAGGCGAGCCGGTGGATTGCGGCTTTCCCCACGAGTTTTGACAGCTTCGGGACGGGTGTGGGAAGCACGCACTTCAGACACACACTCCCGGGATGCCGATGGCACACCTTCCCGTCGAAGTCGATGAGATACTCGGTGGGGCAGGAAAAGGTGTAGTCGTGGAGGGTCAGGACCGCAGGAATGCCTTGGGCCCGGCACACCGATGCAAGGTCGATGGGAAGGGTGTCGGAGTGTTGGATGTGGACCATGTCCGGCCTCAATCCCCGTACGAACCCTTCGAACCGGGAAACCAGGCGCTCGTTTCTGAAAGTGGCCAGACACTGCGGCTGGAGCGTTCTGCAGATGCAGTGGACCCTGTGGACGGCCAACCCCTCGTATTCTGTGTCGTCGGCAGGGACCTGTTCTTTCGCAGGATCATGGGTGCAGGCGAATACGTGCACGCGGTGCCTCTTGGATAGCTCCTGCGACAGGTGGAGTGTATACGTTTCGATTCCACCTACCTGCCTGGGCAGAAACCGATGTGTGACTTGCAGAATGACCATGATGTCCTGTCGGTTTCCCCTCACCGGGCTCTCAGGTGTTCGAGAAGGGCCAGGGGTTGGGACGGAATCTCGGCTTCGTCCAGGGCCGCCCCGGCCATCACCACCACCCGAATTCCCAGAACACCGTTTCCGTCCAGGTCCCTTATGGGAAGATGGAGGAAACGAGCTTCGACGTCATCCACGGGAGAGCACCGGACCTCGGAGCCCTCAACCCAGAGACAGACTTCGAAGCCCAGGCCCGAGACGTACTCGTCGTGGGTGAAGGAACCGGGAGCAATGACCAGGAAACCCTCGAGGACCCTGGCCTCCTCCATAGGCCTGGAATCCCTCCTTGGGAGTGGAAGGTCCACCCCGATGCCAGCGGCTGCGCCTGCCGGGATCCCATCGGCCCGCGGCGCGAAGCCTGTTCCCGCCCGGTTGAAGGTCACGTCGGTTTTCCCCGGCGCCACCGAAACATCCGGCAGGAGCTGAAGGATCTCCTCCTCCGTAAGGGGCCGGGCCGAGCCCATGTCTGCCAGGACGATCTCGGTTGAGGACACGACGCGGAGGCCCAGAGCGACCAGGCCCAGAACCCCCAAAAGAAGGGCGGCCCCAGCCAGGACCGGATACCAATCCATGCGCCGGAATCTTACCACCCGAGTCTTCTTCGGCCTTACCGCCCACCCCAGGACCTGCGCGGCCATGTAACTTCCTGGCACCAAGAGAAAGATGTCGTAGCGAGGTTGGGTTTCGAT
>JBDHGR010000259.1:0-6426 GCA_039589815.1 Gemmatimonadota bacterium
CCGTTCCGCAGAACGTGGAGGGCCTGGTTCAGGGCGTGACGGGCTCGGGATGCTTCGAGGTCCGGCCAAAACAGGGGGAAGAGGGAATCGCGACGGCAGAACCCCCCGGGCTTCTCCACGGCCAGGTATACCAGAAGAGCCACGCGCTTGGAACGGGTGAGAAGGCTCCCGATCTCCCGCCCTTGGGAATCCCTCAGGTCCAGGACCGAGAAGGTGCGAAGACGAATCATGCCGGTCTCATCCTCAACGAGTCCCATCACCGGATGGACCCTCAGGGAACGCCTCGATCCGGAGGGGCTCCTGAAGCCCGGTCAGGACTCTGAAAGCGTAGAACTCCTTCAGATGGTCGAACAGTGGGTTTTGCAGGATTGGATCGATCCGATTGGGATGGGATTCCAGGTACACTGCGAGCGTGTCCAGAGGCGTGGGAAACACTGGACTCGATGAGGCTCTGCTTCCCGGGGGAAGGGTAAGTCCCTCTTGAAATTGCCGGGAAAAATAAAGCTCCCTTTCCCTTTCTTCGAATCGCGGGGGTTCGATCTCGGCCCACCCCAATAGGAAGACCTGGAATGCTACCCTAGGCGACAAGGGGGAACTGGTGGGATCGTTCGCCCGGTAGTGATAGGCGTCGGCTTCCATCGGTTGACCCCGCGCTACCGCGTCATACGCCAGATCGAGAGTCCTGTGGGCTTTCTCCATCAGGCCAAAGGCCCAGAGCGCCATTTGGGCTCGAGCCCTCAGGCTGTGGGACGGATCCGCCGCGACGGAAGTCAACCAGGACCGTGCGTCATCCCGATCGGGATGCTCCGCCAATGCCAGCATGGCTGCGGCGCGAACGTTCCTTCGCGGTGAGCCAAGGGCATCTATGACCTGAGAGACCGGTTCCAGCAGATAGGCTTCCACGAGGCTCCGGATCGCCTCTTGGACTCGGTACTCGTCTACGGGTTCGGTCCTCTCCCGCTCCAGGTAGGACCGAAAAACCTCCGGGTAAGCGCTCCCAGTCCGAGTCTGGATCACGTGGCTCACCTGGATCCGAGCGTCTTCATCAAGCTCGGGCACAGCTTCTTCAAGGAGCGGAATCATTTCCGAAGCGGGCATGGATAGGAGGGCGCCTCGGGCCCCTCTCCGCACCTCACGACGCGGATCCGCCAACCCCGGGAGCGATCTGGGCACGGCGGTAGAAGGGTCTGCTGATGCAAGCGCGCTATGGAGATACGCCTTCCGCCAACCCGTCTGTTCGGCGGCAAGGAGGGAGTCGACGGTAGCCACGATTGCAGGTCCGGAGAACCACCGCAGCGCCCTCATCGCCCGGGAGCGGATCTTGGCGTGCAGGCCCTCATCGAATGCCGCCTCCAGGATCGGCCCCAGAGCGTCAGGGTGTCCCCACTCCGCCAGCATGGCCGCAGCCCCGGCCCGGACCTCTGGGTCAGGATGCTTGAGCCTCCAACGTGCCAAAGGCACTCCATCGGACTCGGGTAGTCCCTGAGCCCCGTCCAGCAGTGTGTTGAACTCAGGAATTGGGTTTGGGCTATAGGGTGGGGTTGGCTCCAGGAGCACGGGGGCGAGAGAGAGAGAACGGTCAGGATCCAGGGCAAAGAGGTACCGGAACACGTTCCTTTGCACATAAAAGTCTTGGCCCACGATCCGGTCGAACACCGTCAAAATCTCATCGTAGGCACGACATTGGGTGAAGTATTGGACCAGATCTTGGCCAGTTGAATGACCAATGAGGTTCGGATGGACGAAAGCGGCTTCGGAAAGGAACTCCAGGTCCTCGCAGTCCCCCCATTTCACCAGGGCCATGATCCCATACCCGACGGACGCCGAATCGCTCGACGCCATCAAAGCCAGGGCCGCATCCCGGGCTTCGGGCATTCGAAGCATGGTGGCCAGCCACTGGGCGTTGAGGCCGCTCTGGTTTGGCAGGCCCAAGTAAGGACCCAGGATGCTGGCCCGCCCTTCAGGGGAAAGGTTCGCCAGAAGCTCCAATACCGCGTAGGTGCGATTCTGGGCCGCGAACCACGGGCGAAGGGTCGCCCCAGTGTGCCTTAGCCCGTGTCTGACAGCCGCTTCCACAAAGGCTGGATCCGAAACCCCGGACCACCCCAGGAGCCAGGAGAGCGTGTCGAGCTTCTCGTCCAGCGCGGCCGGGGGATCGTCGTAGACGGGGGAGGCTTCCTGGAGGGCTTCGGGGATCCGGCCCGTCATGGCCAGCCGAGCGATCCTCCTCTCCACCGCCATGCGGGCGAGGGCCTCGCTCTCCCCGTCGGTCTTCCTCGACACTCGCAATCCATCCCGGAATCCATCCCATTCCTCCGGATCCATCCACGAAAGCGGAAAGTCCAATTCGCCGAGATCTCGAGGAAACCCGAGCAGGCCGTCGATCCACCCTGGTGTCGGCCGACCCGCAAAGAGGGCGAGATGCTCTCGGCTGATAGTGGTCTCCCTCTCCCTGTCCCTGGAGTCGCCCCTGAAGTGGGTGGTGGTCCATTCCCTCACTCCAATGAACCGACTCCCGGACAGATACCAGTACCTTCCGCCCAGCGCCGCAACCAAAGTCAGGAGGAGGGTGGCGGCGACGCCAGCGTTCACCTTCCGTCTGCGGGCAGCCCGGGCCCGGTCGCTGGCTCTCAGGAAGGCACGCTCTTCCGGGCCGAGTTTGAGAATGGCTTGATTGGCCCGTAGGAGTTTCACGTGGGCCGGCGGCATCAGAAGCCCTAGGTGTCGGTGATTTCTCAGTGCCTGATCCAGGAGTGCCCTCAGCTCTTTGACCTCCCGCTCCTCTTCGCTGAGCCAGCCCCGGATCTCCTCCACCAGGTACTCGTGGGTGAGCTCGTACCAGCGGCCTTCCTCATGAACGGCTCCACGTACCAGGCGTCGGTTGGAGAGCTCCCGGAGGATGGGTCGCACCGATTCAATGGGCTCTCCTACGAGCAAAGAGACCTCCTCGACGCGAGCGACGGTGCGGGTCTCTTCCGAGGTGACCAGGGCCTTGAGGACCTCCCTGGTGAACCGGCCCTCCTCCTCAGGTAGGGCCTCGAGAACCCGCTCCAGATATGTGCCCAGGATCTCCTGGGCTCCTCCCAGCTTCCGGTAGTGACTCAATCGGATCGTCGCCTCGCCCTTCAACAGCAGGTCGTACAAGGTGTCACATACGATCTGAAGCTGGGGGGGCTCCACCCTGCCCACCCACAGATCTTGGATCAACCTCTCGACCAGCTCCTCCTCCAGCTCGATGCCGAAGAGGCGAGCGGGCTCTCGGATGGCTTCCCGAGCGGTTTCTTTGGCGAGGGGCTCCAGGCGGAACCCGTTGTAGAGAACGTTGGGGATCTGCTCCCGGAACTCCCAGAGTCGGGCCAGGAACTCTTCCCGAAGGGACACCACGAACCGGATCCGTCCTCCTCCAGCCGCGAGACAGCGATGAAAGGAGTGAGCGAAGTGTCGACGAAACACCGCGTCGTAGCGGACAAACAACTCTTCGAACTGGTCCAACAGGATCACCAGTGGTTGATCCAACCGCCGGGCGACCCTTTGCAGGAAGTCTTCGATGGGTATCCCGGGTTCGAAGCCCTGGGCGGCGCCTCCCGCTTCCTCCAAGACCCGCCGCTGGATCTCCTCAATCGGGTCATCGTAGATCCGCACGTAGACCGGCACATAACGTTCCTGCCGTAGCCGAGGAGCCAGCGCTGCCTTGAGAAGGGAGGTTTTCCCGCTTCCCGAGGGTCCAAAGAGAAGGTTCAGGCGGTTGGCCTGGACCTTGGTGAGAAAGGTGTGCGCCTCCTTGGCGCGGCCGAAGAAGATGGATGCGTCCCTTTCCTCGAAGTGGTTCAGGAACTTGTAGGGACGGCTCGGGAGGGAGGGTTGAGACGATGGCGTACCGTCGCCCGCTGCGCCATCCTCGCCTGCCGCTGCCCATTTCTCCCTCACCTGTGCGATAAGAGCCTTGAGTTCAGGCGATGGTTCCAACCCAAACTCGCTCTCCAGGTCGGCCGAAAAGCTCTCATAAGCCGTCAGCGCTTCGCCTTGCCGTCCGGTTTGATCCAGTATCCGGACCAACCGCTGGAGGGATTGTTCGTGAAGCGGGGAGAGTTCCAAAGCCCGCCGTGACCAGGAGAGTGCGGCGGCGGTCTTTCCCTCGGCCTCACGCTCCTCGGCGAGGCTTTCCGCGGCCTCGAATGCTCTCTTATGGAGACGCATCCGCTCCCGCTCGAGCCAATCCAGGAAATCCGGTGCGCCCCGGACCTCGAATCCGGGCAGGAAATCGCCGTTGTAGAGCCTCAGAGCATCCTCCCTCCTCCCTTCGTCCAGGAGGGCCCCGAATGCAGCTGCGTCACACCAGAACCCCTCCGGGCTCAGGCCGACTTCTTCGTGTCCCCGGGTCACGATCACATTCTCGCCAAGGCCCGATCGAAGGACATAAAGCGCCTGGTTCAGGGCGCGGCGAGCCCGGGCCTCGTCCAGCTCTGGCCAGAAGAGCGGAAGGAGGGAGTCGCGGCGGTGGAAGCGGCCATGGTTCGCCATGGCCAGGTACACGAGGAGTGCGAAACGCTTCGACCGGGTGACGATCGATCGAAGCTCCTGGCCTTCGGCGTCTCTCAGGTCAACGACCGGGAGGGTCTGAAGACGAACCATGCCACCTCCCTCCGAGGGAAGAAGGTCAGGGACCCGGGCCTCATCCTGCATGGCCGCTGGGGGTCCCCACCGCGACTCTGCGGTGATCAAGGTTGTCTAGTGCGGTCCCAAACGCTAGGCGTTGGTTAGGCGCGACGGCACGAGAGTGATGCGCGCGCCTGGCAACGCCGCTCCCGGTGGGCACACGCTTCTTGGATGTCCTGATAGTTCGATCCATAAATGCCTCCGGGACCTTTGACAGACGGACGCACCACTCCCCACCCCCTGCAAGTTGGTGGTCATGCCCTCACCGGGGAGTCACCGGGTTTTCACGTGGTTAGGTCAAAACGTCCTGATTCCCCGGCAGGAATAAGGCGTCGGACCCGGCCGCTGGTAGAAGGCCTTCCGGTGACTCCTACGGTGACTCAGCGGTGACTCTCCGGTGACCGAGATCATTTACTCTGCCTCCAGACCATATGTGGGATAAGTGCAACGCCACAGCGCATGACTCGCCGTGGCCACCATTTGGAGGGACCTCATGCGAAAGTGCGCTCTTTTCACTCTGCCGCTCCTGTTCCTTTTCCTCACTGGGTGTGCCGACCAGGCCACGGCCCCGGATGTCGATCTTACTGCCTCTTTCGCAAAAGGTGGAAAGCCCAGCAAGCCAGGCGGTGACCCGCCGGCTCCCCCGAACCCGGCCATTGCTTATAGTGACGGTGGCCTTTGGGTCGCCGACGAGGACGGCTCCAACAAGACCCTCATCTTCGATCCTGACCTGGGTGGGTGGAACGTTCAACCTGCCTGGTCGCCACTGGGTGATGGGACCGAGGCGAATCCGTACAGGATCTTCTTCACGACGACGGGATGGCAGCACAATGTCGGCAAGGTGACTTTCTATTATGAGGAAGGCACCCTGCAGGTTCTGCCGGTCGAGGAACTGGCCCCAGACGCTTACTGGACCGGGGTAGCGGTTTCCCCCAATGGGGAATCCCTGGTTGTGTCCAAGCTCGGGGAGAGTTCTGAGGTGCTGCTCACGAGTACGACCTTCTCCGGCTTGACCACGATCTTCGTATCAGATCCAGGAGTGAACGTTTTTGAAGTGACCTGGAGCGGAGACGGAACGAAGGTCGCCTTCTTCGAAGAAAGCGAAACCCTGATCCTGACGATCGTGGACGTCAGCGATCCGAGCTTCCCGGTCGTTAAGGAACTCGACCTGTTCGGGGGCGGGAGTATTGAGGGTCTCGATTGGGCGCGCCACTCCAACTCGCTGGTCTACAACCTGGACGGCACGATGTACCTCCTGGATTTGGATGGGAATCTGGACCCGGTGGGCCCGCCCGAGTCCCTGGGAGAGGGGCGGGGCCCGGTATGGTCTCCTGATGACACCCGAGTGCTTTATTACATGAGGAGGTTCTACATCAAAACCATCGGGGCGAGCGGGAAGGACAAACGGTTGCCTATGGGGGGTCGATGGCAGGACTGGAGGCGCAACCCCCCTCAATAGTCGAATGCGAGTTTCAGCTGAGAGCAGGGAGGGCTCGGGTGTGGGCAGGCCCCGGGTTCTTCCCACCAGGCGGAGCGGCTCCCATCCGGGGCCCCTCCGCCGCCTCTTTTGCCTCAGCAACACACGGACACGGACGCTGGGCTCTGTCTGAGCGGCCTGGGGCCTTCCGTGTAACCCAAGTAAAGAAACAGGGGAAAACTGGAGAGAACACGAGCCAACTCGGAAGTCTCGGAAACCCTTACAGGAAGATCTTTTGAGGCATTTAGACGAACAAGGGAAAACAGGACCGGAAAGAGCCCGACCTAGACTCT
>JBDHGR010000260.1:0-6417 GCA_039589815.1 Gemmatimonadota bacterium
GAAAACGCCCGTCGCCTCCAGGGAAAGTTGCTCCTTATCTATGGGGAGCTCGACACGAATGTGGATCCGTCGTCGACCCTACAGGTTGTGAACGCCCTGATAAGCGCCGGAAAGTACTTCGACCTTCTGGTTTATCCAGGCGGGGACCACGGTGCGGGCAGGCGTGGGCCCACGGCAGTCTACGGGAATCTCAAACGAAACGACTTCTTCGTTCAACACCTCCTCGGGGTGGAGCCGCCGGATCGGAACGGGATGGCGAGGTGAATTGGGCGGGAATCTCAGGAGTCCGGGGCGACGAGGCCAGACAGGGTCGAGGAGTAAGGGGGGTGCCCGACCGCGGCCACCTCCCTGAAGTCGTTCTCAACTTCCTCTACTGGTGTGGCGCAGAGGAGTCTCGAAGCATCACATCGGTAGGGCCGTCAGCCAGGGGGATCACAAAGCCCCCCCGGTCCATCTCGAAGCTGCCGGTGGGCCCGAAGGCCCCTACCCCTTCCACCTCCGCCGGTTGTTCGATGCGAAGGAGAGCCGCCCTTTGGTGCTCCGTAGCCGGGCTCAGGGTCAGCCTCACTCCCTCGGCTGAAATCTCAACGTTCTCAAAGGTCCCTGCGTCCAGGGTGAGCCAGAGTCCCAGGGGTGCCAGGTAGACCCTGGACCGGGCCGAATCCAGAGGTCGCACACTCACCGCTCCTCCCTCGGTGGTGAGCGTTCCGCCGAATGCCAGCCATCCGAACTCCGAATCACGGATGAGATACATCCCGGTGTTGATGGCGTGGCCCAGGAACCCGGGGCCATAGTCTCCCGTGATCCCGTCGATGCGGAGGGTAGAGGGATAGGAGTGGAAGGCGGCCGGTGGGAAGCCGTCCTGGGTGATGTTCGCCAGGGCCCCCATCATTCCCCCATACCCTACCCGGAGGAGGTAGAAATCCCCGGGCTGCTCCCGGAACTCGGAGAGGACCGGAATGGCGTTGAGGGCCGAGCCGTAGTGGTGAAGCTGCCGCTCGATCCTTCGCAGCTTCCCGGCATATTGGAAGTCCCAGTATCTTCGGGCGCTCCCATTGTATCCCCAGTGGGGCACAGTGGGCATGTAGGCCAGGATGGCGTTCAAGGTTACCAACGCCTTCTCGTCAAACCCGAAGTACTTGGACCACCCGTATACCTCTTCCTGTCCGGTAGAGTCCCAGGGCATTTCACTCCCGAAGGGATATCCCAGGGACCGCCATACCTCGGCCCTGCCCAACATGGTGGTTTCCAACGCCGCCGCCTGTGCCGCCCACCCTTCCCGCTGGAGATCCTTCAGGATCAGGAGGAACACTGTGCCACCCATCTGGCCGAACTGAGCGTAGTGGGGGGCATGGCGCACCATGGCCTCGCCCGTTTGGTAGGCCCGCTCCAGGTACCAGTCCCAGGAATGGTTAGTAACGAGGCCCTGGTGGTTCCTGGCCAAGCGATAAAGGACCCAGTGTAGAGCGGCCACATGGGGGTAGTTGTAGGAGCGACCGACGGAAAGAGCTTCCTCCAAGTCCCAGCTGGACCAGCCCCCGTAACGTACATTCTCGTTGTACGTTCCCTCGGGCATCTCTTCCGGTTCGTAGTAGAACATGCTTTTGCGGACGCCGAATTGGCGCTCGCCTTCGCTGTACTGGAGACCGCCCCAGACGACTTCGTCCACGAAGCGTTGCATTTTCTGCAGCTCGAGGAGATCGGGCCGTACCAACTGCTTCATGATAGCAGCGAGCCATGCTCCCCCTCCCCCCTCGTCCCCGAGACCGGCAACCCAAGCTCGATTGTCCTCGGTGACCTGCCTCTTTTCTTCGTAGTCGTAGGTGATGACCGAAGGACTCCGGCCGAAGGGATCGTCCGGATCCTCGAACCAGCTCTCTGTGGTGAGGAAACGTCCCATATCCTCCACCACCTGGGCCTGGGGTTTGATGACCGTGTAATGGATGGTCTGCCGAGTCCCGTCGACGTAGCTCACGGTCACCCGGGCTCTGCCCCACAGCTGGCCGGAAACGTCGTAGGCCTGCCACCCGCTCCGGGTGGTTTCTGCGGGAATGAGGGTGAGGGCGCCGGCGGGCTCCACTTCCAGGCCCTGAACGGTGTTGGCGGATTTCAGGAAGAGGCGACCGGTGAGGTCCGTAGGGAGGATGTAGCCAGGAACTCCCACCGCCACGGGCCGGTCATTCTCCAAGAGGGTTGGCTCGATGTCTCGAACCCCTGATGCCACCAGAAAGGTGACGCCGTAGGATCGGCTCTCTCCAGGCGCCAGAGTGGCGGATGTGGGTGGGTTCCACGGCTCGGACTCTGTCCACTCCGTTTCAGCCAGGGCCTTGCTGTGTGCCACCCATTCGTAGAACCCCTCGAAGGTCGTGCCCCTCCGGGTGGGGTCGGATAGCAACGGGTTATAAGCCTCCAGAGGGGTCCCATCCATAGGCACTACGACCAGAGTAGAGCCGAGTCCGGTAAGACGTGCGACTTGGAGGTAGCCCGCGTCCTGACCGATGTACGGGTCGTGGAAGGAGGACACCGCGTGAGCTTCCTCCAGAGAACGGCCCTGGAGGATGTTGTTGAAGACCATGGGGATGCCCAGGGCCCCGATTTCCACGGGTCTATCAATCCCATTTCTCAGATCGAAGCGGAGGGTGAGGTGTCCGTCCAGGACCTCCCAGGAACGTCGAATCTCCAGGGGAATATCCGGCGAAAAAGTCTTGGAAAGGTCTGCGGCCGCCAGGGTATTGCCGGAAACCTCGAGCGCCTCCACCGGTTTTCGGGCTGCGGCTGTCGAATACGCGGTCCAACCGTCTGAATCCGGGGTCCGAAGCTGCAGCGTCAGATCCCCGAGGTGGAAAAATCGGTCCCTGTTCCTCCGCTCCAGCCAATCGGACGGTGTGAAGTCGAATCCGTCCTGACCTTTGGGTTTCAGGCCTGCAACGGTCTGTGACGCATCGACCAGGGTCAACTCGAAGGACGGTGTGTCGAAGCTCGAAACTCCCGCCTTCAGGCCCAAAGTGGGGATGGTGTCAGAGTCGGCTTGTGGCCTCCGGCGGACATTTTCCTGGCCGGATAAAGTGGATGGAGCGAGGATCGCTATCCCCACGAGGACGGACCCGAAGGGAAGAATACCTTTCAAACCCGCAAATCCTCCTCAGCACTCCTGGCTGTTTCCGTAATGGTGGTGGCCTCGTGCTCCGAAAGGGCGCCTGCGCCTCCCCACTCCGTGGCCACTCTCTCCACTGTGGAGACGAACTCTGCATGGTCGTCGAAGGGGGCCTCGGCCCACACGGCGTCAAGGAAAGAACGGCCGTCGGATCCGACGGGGTTGGATACCCCCGAGTCATGGGAGCCGAAAATGACCGCCGGTTCCTGGCGTCTCACGTAAAGGTGATACGGTTGGGTGGGTGGACCCCGCCTGCCCCGTCCCTGGAAGGGAGAGTCGGGATCCGGTTCCGGCGGTTCCCACCCGGGGGGTACCGGGTCGGACACATAGAAGGGAGCCAGAGTCAGCTCCCCGGTGGAGAAATGCATGGGGCGATCGGTGGGAACCATGGCGGAGGCCAGGTCACCGTCCAGCTTGAGATGCCGGTAGAAGCTCACATCGATGAGTCCTGATTCCAGGTCCTCTCCCACAGCCTCATTTTGTACCGCCAGGAGCGTGGGGCCGTAGTAGATGGATTGGACGGTGGGGTCGTCGATGGCCGCCTCCGCCCTGAAGCTGAAGGGCATGGAGATATCGATGGTATCACCTGAACTCCAGGTTCTGCTGATAGTCAGGTAGCTTCCGGGAACGGCATCCACCTCCTGGGGCTCACCGTTAATGCTGACGAAGTAACCCTTACGCACCCACTCGGGCACCCGAAGCTTTATGTCCAGGGAGCCGTTCCCCTCCACCGTGAGGGTGCATGCCCCTTCCGCCGGGTACCGGGTGGCCTGGGTGATGGTGAACCCCTTTTCCGGCCAGCTCAAAGTGGAAGCAATGTAGAGGTTCACATAAAGGGTGGAATCGTCCACGGACCGGAAGTAGATGGAATCCTGGTATTTGGTGTGGTTCTCCATGCCTGTGCCGCCGCAACAGGTCCCCACGTTTCCGTAGCTTCGCCGCTCCCCTGGACGCACCGGAACGAAGTATGTGACCTCCGGGCTGTCGGCGCTGTCGGAATCCCGGCGGGAAGCCACCATCTGATTGAAGAGGCCGAGCTCGTAGTAGTTCATGTACTTCGGGTCGGGCTCATGGAAGAAGAGGTTCCGGCTCAGCTTGAGCATGTTGTAGAGGGGACAGGTTTCGGCGTGGTCCCGGTCATCGAAGAGAGAGCCGGCGACGACGCCCCTCTCCCTGATCATCTCCCCCACCCCCACTCCTCCGTGGCTGTAGATCCGGTGGGGCACGATCATGTCCCAGAAGTTTCTGGCGGCAAGGAGGAAATCCTCCTCGTGGCCCTGCTCATAGGTCCGGAGATAGCCTGTGAACTGGGGGATGTGCTGGTTGGCGTGGCGGCCATCCAGGGCATCATCGTTGGCTACCGTGGGCGAATAGACATTGTTGTTCACGAAGCGCTTGGCGGCCTCGACGTACTCAGGCTTGTCTGGACGAAGAGCGTGGAGGTAGGCCAGGCTCTCATTGACGCCGCCATACTCGCCGGCAATGTAGATGTCCCACATCCTATCCAACTGCTCCTGCGTCAACGGCTCGAGCCGGCTCCAGACCCAGTCCCCGATCCCTGTGAGGACCTCCAGGGCCCGATCATTTCCCGTGTGGACGTGAGCATCGGTGAGCCCCGCCATGATCTTATGTAGGGTGTAGTAGGGGGCCCAGATTCCCTGGGCTCCGCCGTAAGTGGCGAACTCCTCCAGACGAATGAATTGGGTCTCGGGATAGGCCGAAATGAAGCCGGGGTGACGCCGACCATCGGTGGGAGCCACCACCGAGGCGTCACGCCCGTTCCCCGAGGAGTCCGAAGCCGTGGGACCGTCCGTTTCGTCGAAGGAGTACCACGCCACCTCCCCTCCACCCACCGTGCCTCCCGGAGATTCCAAAAGGGACCGGACTTCCACTTCACCGAGGGCCCGCCCAAAAATCTGAAACTCGTCCAAATCTGCGTTCAGATAAGAGACGTTCCGTTGCGGGAACTGGTGCCGGCCCAGCCAGCTTTCCGCCGTCCCGCCCAGGTCCGCTGGTCCCAGGGTCATCCCGGGGTTGGTAGCCACAGGGACACCGTTGATGTAGAGGGTGCCGGTGCTGCCCGAGTGTGAGATGGCGATGTGGGTCCACTGGTCAACGGGGAGAGGCTCTGCCCCGTCCAGGACCTGCTCACCCCCTTCTCCATTGGTAGTGATGACGAACCGGGGCACAGGGTTCTCGTCCGACATCCTCGCCGTGAGGTACATGTGGGAGAGGGGGGCTTCGGCGTACTCGGGGTTGGGGCTTCCGAAGCTGAACACAGCCGATCGGTTGGTGATGTTCAGTGGATCCCCGCGGCGGTCCGAGAGAGCCTCTGGATGGTAGAGGTGCGGGTTGATCCATAAAGCGATTGTGAAATCTCTTAGACCATCCACGATGCCATCGGGAAAGCGAACGTGCTCCGCCAATCCGATGGGCGAGCCCGAGAGCCGTAATGCACTCCCGTGTCGGCCCGGCACTCTGGGAGTGGGGAGACGGGCCGCGGCTGCCAGAGCCCCCTGGCATTCGGCCAGGCCCTGAACCATGTAGTCCAGCTTCTGCTTGTAGACTTCGTCGCCGCTCCCGGCGTAGGCCTGGGCCAGCATGCTCATGAAGTGGCCGGCGTAGTGACCCCTGAGGTACCCAGTGGCATTCTCCCAGCTCCCCACCGGCTCGGCCCCTTTGGTGTCGAGGCCGGCGTTCGCCCGGAAGATGCTCAGGAGCCGGTCGGGTCCGGCGAAGATATCGGTGTCGCCTCCATAATTTCTGGCGTAGTTCAGCATCCGATCCCGCTTCTGCTGAAATAGGCCCTGTCCCAAACTCACGTTTGTGAGGGGGAAGGGGCGCACCGACCATCCTGCCTCCGCAGCTGCCATGGCCTCCGCCAGCGGGCCATCACCCGGGACACAACCCAGGTATGGCATAAGCGTGGCCCCGGCCGCCACGGCACCGGTGGTTTTCAGGAAAGTCCGACGATCGAGGGAGCCAGAGTCGACTTGCGGGGGGGTCACGGGTCCTCCTCCTGGACGTCTGGATTTGGGAACGGTTTCAGATATTTCGGGATTGGACGTGCGAGGTTTTTTATCCACCCCACACCAATCAACCAATCACCCCGGGAAGGTTAAGGTTCCGATCCCCCCGTGTCGAGACGGACACGGAATGGTTGGCGGGACCTCCGTTCGACTCGACGCCGGGCTCCCCAAAGCCCATTATGGCCTGGGTCCGTGTTGGGCCCCGCCGCGGGCGAGGGAGACCGTTCGCAATGC
>JBDHGR010000261.1:0-8433 GCA_039589815.1 Gemmatimonadota bacterium
AGGGTCGGGAAAAGGTCCAGGAGGGAGACGATCCGCTCACATCGGGTCCCGGCAGGAGTTCCCCCCGGGAGCCCCGGGACACCTTCGGGGACCCTCATCATCAATACGGACCGGATGACGTTGTCCCAGAGTGCGAACTTCCTCCAGTGCTCTTTTTCACCCAGCTGCCAGCCATGATCCGACCATAGGACCACGATCGTGTTCTGAGCGTAGGCGCTGGCCTCCAGGGCATCCATGAGCCGCCCCAGCATGGCGTCCGCGAAGGCGATGGAGGCCAAATAGCCCTGCACAGCATTCCTCCACTGGTCGGCTTCAACCACGTGTTGGTGGTAGCTCCCGCTCCGGTAGGCGATGTCCACGGCCCGCTCACTCAGGTCATCCAGATCGCCCTCCAGAACCGTCGGCAGCTCCACTTCCGCGAGAGGAAACATGTCGAAGTACTTCTGGGGGACGTACCAGGGGAGGTGGGGTCGGTAGATGCCGCAGCCCAGGAAGAAGGGCTTCTCATGTTCTCTCCCCAGTTGGTCCATGACCCAGGCCACCGAGGAATAATCCCCCGTCTCCTCGTCGGAGAGCGGGATTGGTGACCAGTCGAAGTCGCCGTACATATCCTCGAACGCCGGCATGTTTACGGTCTCACCCCGGGAGGGGTAATGGTACCGGGGCATATTCTGCTCCTTGGACGGGAAATACTCGTCCCAGGAGTCGGGATCCGGTTGGCCATTGTGGAAGATTTTTCCTGCCCCGGCGGCGAAATACCCGTTGGCCATGAAATACTGGGGTAAGGTCACCGCATCGGGGGTGACCTCCCGCCAATACTGATAGTTCGAATAGACCCCCGAGCGGTATGCAGGGGTCCCGGTAAGGAGAGCGGTTCGGGAGGGGAGACAGGAGGGCGAGGCGCAGTAACAGTTGCTGAAGTTGACCCCTTCGTTTGCGAACCGGCTCAGATTGGGGGTCCTCGCCTGGACATGTCCACCAAGAGGCTCGATCCAGTCGTTCAGGTCGTCCATGGAAATGAAGAGGACGTTGGGTTGGGGAACGGACGGAGAGGATTGCCGGCCCTGACACCCCCCTACAGCATAGGCGAGAGCCGCCAAGCCAGTGGCCTGAACAAAATCGCGGCGAGTGTAACTCATTAGTCGAACCTCCCGGGCAGTTCCGATGAAGGACCCATTGTCCTCAACTTTCAGGTCGCCGGTCAGATCGGCAACCCACCCCGCAGATCCGCACCGCAGGCTCCCGGAGCTTCAACCAAGCGAAAAGCGGTCTCGGGGAAGAGGCCATTCCTCTGAAGTCCCTGGTTGGCAGCGGACCGGGAGATTAACATGTCACATTCCATGCGGTTAAAGCTTGAAAGTCCCCTCAGCGCGGAGAGACTGGGACCATGAGATACGCATTGTTCTTCCTCCTCACCTTCATTTGGGCCGCACCGGTGGTGGCCCAGGAACAGGGGCCGACGCAGGAGATGTTCGAGGCTCTCTCCTTTCGGAACCTGGGCGGGGCCATCGTCTCCGGGCGCGTCACCGACGTGGCCGTCGACCCGCGGAACAGGAGTGTGTGGTACGTGGGAGTCTCGTCGGGAAACGTCTGGAAAACGACCAACCGGGGGATCGACTGGGAACCCATCTTCGACGACTACGGCTCCTATTCCATTGGAGCCGTAACGGTGGACTCCATCCATCCCGACGTGGTCTGGGTCGGAACAGGGGAAAACGCTTCCCAAAGGAGCGCGGGTTACGGTGATGGGATCTACAAGAGCATCGATGGCGGCGACAGCTTCCGGCGCATGGGGCTGGAGCACTCGGAGCATATAGGGGATATCCTCGTGGATCCCCGGAACTCCGATGTGGTCTATGCCGCTGCCCAGGGCCCTCTCTGGACAAGCGGAGGGGACCGGGGCCTCTACAAGACCACCGACGGGGGGGAGAGTTGGGAGCGCATCCTTCACGTGTCGGAGAACACCGGCATCGCCGACATCGTCTTCGACTCCCAGAACCCTGACATCATCTTCGCCTCCTCCTACCAGCGACGGCGCCACGTGGGCATCCTCATCGCGGGGGGCCCCGAGGGGATGATCTTCAAGTCCACCGACGCGGGAGCGACCTGGAATGAGGTCGGGACCGGGCTCCCCCAAGGGGACATCGGACGCATCGCCCTGGAGGTCTCCCCCCAGTACCCCGGTGTGGTCTACGCCACTGTAGCAGCCCAGGACGACAAGAGTGGCATCTTCCGGTCCGACGACCACGGGGAGAGTTGGACCAAGGTGAACGACTACCATCCCAACGACCCCCAGTACTACGGCGAGCTCTTCGCCGACCCCCACCGGCCGGGGCGGGTCTGTGCCGTGGACACCCAACTTCACTGCACCACCGACAATGGCGTAACCTGGGAGCCGTTCCGGCTCCAGGGCGTCCACGTGGATCATCACGAGATCGTCTTCGATCCGGTGGATCCGAATTACATGCTGTTGGGAAATGACGGGGGCCTCTACGAAAGCTTCGATGCCGGCCAGACCTGGCGGCATTTCTCCAACCTCCCCGTGGCCCAACCCTACCGCGTGGGGATCTCGAATGGCGAACCCTTCTACTGGGTCTTCGGAGGGACCCAGGACAATGGCACCCCGGGAGGCCCCGTGGGCACCAGGAACAGTGTGGGAATCCGAAACTCCGACTGGGTCACGATCCTGGGAGGTGACGGCTTCCAGGCACGTGTGGACCCCGAGTACCCCAACGTCGTCTACGGCATGTCCCAGGGTGGCCGAATCTCCAGAGTCGACATGAAGGTCGGAGAGTCCACCAGCATCGCCCCGCCCCATGTGGACGAGGCCGGGGACACGGTCTACTGGCATTGGGACATCCCCCTGGTCATCAGCCACTACGAATCAAACCGTCTCTACGCTTTGGGGAGCCGGCTGGCCCGAAGTGACAACCGGGGAGACGACTGGACCTTCATCAGCCCGAATATCAGCCGCCAGATCGACCGTGACACGATGGAGGTGATGGGGCGAGTATGGCCCGATAACGCCGTGTGGAAGAATGTCTTCACCAACGAGTACGGCATCGGTGTAGCCTTCAGCGAGTCCCACCTGGACGAGAATCTCATGTACACAGGGAGTGACGATGGCCTGCTCCACGTCACCGAGGACGGCGGGGAAAGCTGGAGAGAGATGGACGGCCTCCCCGGTATTCCGAGGCTCGCATTTGTGTCCTGCGTCGTGGCCTCCCGGCACAATCCCGACCGCGTCTATGCCGTATTCAACAACTGGAAGCGGGGGGACTTCACGCCCTACGTCGTCCGGAGTGACGACAGGGGGAGAAGCTGGAGCTCCATCGCCGGGAATCTTCCTGCACGGCACGTCGTGTGGGACCTGGTGGAGGACCCGGAAAACGAGAATCTCCTCTTTCTCGGGACCGAGTTTGCGCTTTTCTTCTCCTTGGAAGGCGGTGGAGACTGGATCGAGCTCACGGGTAACACACCCACTATCGCCTTCCGGGACATCGAAATCCATGAGGGAATGGGTGACCTGGTGGCAGCAACCTTCGGCCGGGGCTGGTGGGTTCTGGACGACTACACGCCCCTGCGGTCGGTGACCCCCGGCCTACTCGCCCGAGATGCAGCCCTCTTCGATGTGCGGCCTGCCTACGTCTACAATCAGCTCGGCTACCACAGGGCCAGCTCCGGGGAATACGCCGCCGAGAATCCTCCCTTCGGAGCCATCGTCAACTACTACCTCCGGGAAGCCGTTTCAGGTGCAGGGGCCAACGTAACCATGGTGGTCCGGGATGCCGGCGGCGCCTTGATGGCCGAGGTTCCCGTGACGAACGAGGCGGGCATCCAGAGAGGTGTTTGGAATCTTCGGAGCCAACCGCCTCAGGCTGAACCGCAGGAGGGGCAGCGGCGAGGCCCCAGGATGGGCCCCCTCGTAGAACCGGGGACCTATTCCGTTACCCTCGAAGCACGGGTTGGGGATCAGGCCCGACAACTGGCCGGTCCCGCAATGGTGAGAGTGGTTCCACTCGAGGGAACGGGTAGATAGCTGGACTCAGGCGGGAACCCGGGTGATGGAAACCTCCGTCTCCCGGGTTCCCGCTTTTACCGGTAGCTCAGCCACCCATCCCTCCCCTTCCTTCACCTCCACGGACCGCGCTGACCCACCACTGGCCTCAATGCCGTAACTCCCAGCCGGGAGACCTTCCACCCGGATCCGAGCTGTGTGGTCGGACGGGCCGTCGCTTTCCAGGCGGAATCGGACCTCGGAGAAGTCTCCTCGCAGGACGATGGGCTGCCCGGCGGCGAACCGATGGGCCTCGGAGTCCAGATGGAGTTTGCCGGTGTCCAGCACCGCGTGAAACCGCCTCCGTACTCCATCTCTGGGAATGACCCTCAGGGTGCCCGCATTCTCCTCCAGATCCCCGCCGAAACAAAAGCGGCCGAAGATGGGATCGTCAGCCACGAGGGTCCGAGCCCCCCGAAGGGCTCCGCAATAACCCAGGTCTTCCTCGCAGGAGTAGTACCACGATCCTCGGTGGTGGGGTTGCTCGAGCCAGGTCTCCCCGTAGGGAGAGGCCTCGAACCCGCCCCCACAGGCGCCGTCGTTTTCGGGGCCCGGATACCAGTATCCATAATCGGATTCGGGCGTTCCGGTATTCATGAGCGCCCAGGCGCTGAGATAGGAGGCGTACCCCAGGCGCAGGTAGGGAGCCGGGTCCGGGGCATGGTGCAACCCATAGTCCAGCACGGCCCAACCACCCATCTGCGACATGTAGCTCAGCGTGTACCGATCCCCTCCCCCGCCTCGGTAATCGCTTCCCAGGTAGTAATAGGCCGTCTCCAGCCAGCCGCGGCAGAAGAGGTTCGCCGCCATCTGCGTTTCCATGAATTCCTGGGCGTCCTCCAGGGGGATCTTGGTCGGAGAGGGATAGTCAACCCACCCAGGACGGACCTCTCCTTCAGGTACGGGACCCGGACTTGCGATCTGGAGACCGTACTTGGCCAGGGCATGGGTAGCCTCGAACCCGGTGGAGTCGAAGGCGTACTCGGAACGGAACAGGTCAGGCCGGTCGATCACAAAGGTCCGGACCTTTCGCTCCCAATGAAGACGAAGGCGATCGGCTTCATCCTGCATCCCCTCTGACTCGAGGGCGGAAACCACTTCGGGAATGACCAGCTCATTGTAAAGGCCGGTTTCGTAAGCCGACCAACGCTCCACCTCGTAGGGGATGGTGAACATGGCCACCGCGGTGCCATACGCCCGCCTTAGATAATCGATGGCTGAATGGGTTGTCCGAACCTTGGCATGGTGTTTTGCCACCCGGTAAAGGCTGAAGTACATCAGGGTGATATGGGAGTAGTCGTAGATCCTCCAGATGTGCTGGCGTCCGTTCCTGCCGGGGTCGTCACTCTCTCGGTTCGTCTTCCAGTCTGGAATCCCGTAGATCGCATAGGGAAAGACTTCCTCCGTGGTCATCTGTAGCCCACCCCAAACGAAATTCTCGATGTAGTAGTCGAGGGCTTCTACCTCCCCCTGCACCGGGTACTCGGCGTTCTTGGATGCCAGGAAGGCGGGTTTGCTGAGGCCCGGGTCATCGCAGGTCACCTCGTAGATCCGCCAACCCCTGATGCGGTCGTAGTTGTCGGGACCCAGGAGCACCCGGCTCTCCATGTTCCACTCCGCCAGCAGCCCGTCGTACCAGAGATCCGGATCCCGGTGCTGGTGGCCGGCGATGAAGGCAGCCCTCTTGGCGATCAGGGTTTCCAGGGGCTCCGTGCAGAAGAATTCCAGGTACATGTGCCGATCATCCCCAAACCGGACCGTAAGCCGGTTCTCCCCTAGCTTCGAGAACCGAACCTCATAGAGGTGGATTCCGTCCCTGGCACCTAGGGACCGGATGTGGGTTTCCCCGGGGAACTCCGCCTCTACCTTACGGATGGCCTCCCTGGACCTAAGGGAAATACGGGCATTGAGGTCCGTGGGGACGGTCATGCCAGGCACGATATTCACGTCGATGAGACCTTCGTCTACCAGGACCTGTCGCACGTCGTCGTAACCGTCGGCCCACCTGAACTTGAATTCATATCTCCGGGAGCTTCCCTGCACTCCTTCAGGGGCCAGGAGTAGGTTTGAGGTGGGTTGACGCCAGGTACACCCCCGCTCCCGGGCTTCGGCCTCCGCCACCGAAGCATGGATGAAGACCCGGTATCCCCCCTCGGCCTCCCAGTACTCCAACTTCGTGTCCTCATCCTGGGTCAGGGTCAGGAAGGGACCGACGCTGTTGCCCTTCATCCAGAAATGGAAGGAACCGTCGCCGGAAACCAGGCTATGCTTGAGGATCGGAGGTCCCGGGTTGGCTTCGTTCCTTTGAGCCCGGTTCCGGTTGACCACGACGAATCCGACCCGAAGGTCCAACATCCCGGCCTCACCCACACGGATCCGATAGGTGGCCTCGTGCTCCCTGCCATCTGCGCTGGAGGCCACTGTTCGGACGTCGGCCAACTCCCCGGTGTGCGCCGATACCCACTCCCTTCCTTCCTCCCGGCACCGGACGGTCACGTCCCCCAACCTCCGGCCGGGTTGGACCCACTCTGTGCCTGTGGCATCCCCCGCCTGCTTCATACTCAACATGGCCCCGTCCTGGAAGCTCAGGGAAAACTCTTCGGACAAGAGCTGGACTACCCCCGGGACGACCTCAGCCCCTTCTCCTTTCCCCGGCGGTTGAGGTGCAGCGGTCGATCCCAGGGCCAACCCGGCACCCGCGGCCCCGGCGGCGTGGAGAAAGTTGCGGCGAGTCAATGTCGGTGAACCCCCCGATGCACCGTCATTCGGTGGCTGATCAGGGTTTCCCCTGTCGGTCATCGGTCATCTCCAGGTGGGTAGGTTCCTTGATTGGCCTGAGGGTCCAGAATTAAGCTTTCCCCCCAAGCACCCTACCTCGGGACCGCCGGTTCCGGCAAGGAGCCCGGCCCCGGAAGGGCCTCCAACAACCTGCTCAAAACCAGGTTGATTCCATGCCAACCCCGCCGCTTCGAGTTTCCGCTTGGCTTTGCGCCGGTTTTGAAAGAGATTGATGAGCGGAGGGACCGGTTCAAGGCTGGATCCCTCGCTCGGCCGAGGTTCCATCTTCAGGGGGCCGGGGCTCAAACAGGAGTGAACAAAGGGAGGTAGCTCGTGATGCCAAGGAAGAACCCCCTGGGAAAGCCTACCCGGGTTAGATGGGTGACGACCGGTTCGTGCCTTTTGAGCGGTTTGGCGTGGACCCTGGTGCTCGGTGCCTGCTCCGACGTAGGCTCGACGGACCCCGGCGAAAACGACTTCCTCTGGGACCTCCCTGAATGCGCCTTCGAGCTGGCATTTCTCCAAGACGGGGGCACAGGGCTGGATGGGATTCCCTCCATATCCCTTCCCTCCCTGGTAGGTGCCGCCGATGAGGAGGAACTGAGCTACCTGGCTGACGACCACCGGATCGTGGGATTGGTGGTGGACGGTCAACCCATCGCCGTCCCCCTCAGCGCCCTATGGTACCATGAGATTCTGAACCTGGATGAAGGCGGAGTTGGGTTGGCCGTAATCCATGCGACCCTCACCGGGACCAGCAGAGTTCTCCGCCGGTCTGCTGCAGGAGGGAGCGACTTCGGCGTTTCCGGCCTCCTCTATAAAAACAACACTCTCTTTTACGACCGCTCCGACTCTCCCTCACTCTGGGCCCAGCTCACGGGGGAGGCAGGATGCGGTCCCCTCTCGGGGACAAGCTTGTCTCCTTACCCCTTCCTGGAAGTCACCTGGGCCGGGTGGAAGTCTCTCCACCCGAATACCCTTGCCCTGGGCAGCTTCTCGGTCAACGAGGCCCAATGGGGCCCGTACCCATATTTCGACTACCGAACCTCCCAGGTCTTCTTCTCCCCTACCACGATGCCGCCGCTGGATGGCCGCCTTCCACCGAAAGAGCGGGTCCTCGGAGTCCCCGACGAGGGCCAAGGTGGTTTGGCCTTCCCCTTCGGCACCTTCCAGGAGGCCGGCTCCGTGGGGGTGGCCCACGGTGAGGTGAGTGGGAAGGCCCTCGTGGTGTTCTGGCGGGGAGATCTCGAAGGTGCCGCCGCCTACTGGGCCGACGCCGACGGACAGGTGCTGACCTTTGCGGTCGAGGGTGGAAGCTTCGTCGACAATGAGACCGGAACCACCTGGGACTTCCTGGGCGTCGGGTCAGGAGGCGGGTTGGACGGGGTCCGACTGGATCCGGTCCCTGAGGCCGTCGTGGCGTACTGGGGCGCATGGGCGGCCTTCTACCCGGAGACGGAGATTTGGGAAAGCGGGTAGAGAGGCTGATGCGGACTGCTCGGGAAGCCCCATTCAGGGCCCTGCGGGCGTCGGGGATCCTACTTCCGTTGGCTCTCATCGCCTGCGACCGAAGTTCTCCTCCCGACGGTCTCTACGCA
>JBDHGR010000262.1:0-6298 GCA_039589815.1 Gemmatimonadota bacterium
GAGCTTCAGGGACGTTGAAGAGCTCCTGGCAGAGCGGGGAGTCGTGGTCTCCTACCAGACCATCCGGCAGTGGTGTCAGAAGTTTGGCCCACACTACGCCCGGAAACTCCGCCATAAGAAAGGGCAGGTGGGAGACATCCGGCACCTGGACGAGCTCTTCGTGACCATCCAAGGGAAACGCCATTACCTCAGGCGGGCTGTGGATCAGGACGGAGACGTGATCGACATCCTGGTTCAGAAACATCGCAATGCCCATGCGGCCAAACGGTTCTTCCGGAAGCTCTTGAAAGGGCAGGAAGCTGCGCCATGGAGACTGGTGACGGATAAGCTGAGGAGCTACTCGGCGGCACACCGAGAGGTCATGTCATCTGTGACCCACGACACACGACAGTACGAGAACAACCGGGCTGAGGTCTCGCATCAACCAACCCGCAGCGAGAACGTCAGATGCGGCGGTTCAAGTCACCTGGCCAGGCTCAGCTGTTTTTCGCAGTTCGCGGTGTGGTCCAGAACTTCTTTAGGTTGGGACGGCATCACCTACGAGCAGAAAGCTACCGGTGGTTGCGGGATCGTTCCTTTCGGGAATGGCAGGATGTAACGGTTGCTTGAGGAACAGGACGTCTCCCGCAGGCTGTCTCGAAGCGGTCTGGGTTCCTTAAGTTGGCAAAGCCCCCTCGAGGTATCCCCGAGAAGCCGCAAACCCCTGTGTTTATTGAATGAGCCGGGTGGGGCTCAAGCCGAGGGATGTACCACGCCCCGAGACGAGCGAGGATGCAGAGCACCGCAGCTCCACCCACGACCTTCGGATTAGAAGTCTCGGTCAGGGGCGCCCGAAATACTGGAAATACCAGTATGAAACCTGGGTTTATGTGGTTTTTTTCCGTATCCGAGCGCCGCCGATATGGGAATTTCCAGTAACGAAACTGACCCAGAAACTGACCCAACCTCTATGCAGGGACCGTGGTTTCAGAACTCGTAAGCTGCCTGCTCCCGTCGGAGTTGGAGAACACTGACGTCGGGATCCACCACGACCCGCTCCGGCTCGAATTCGGAGCGAATGGTCACTACCTGAGTCTCGGCTGTTCCGAGAATTACGGTGGTCCGCGCCTCCCTGTAGTCTGGATGTGCTTCCCCCTCCTCGTCGAAGGGCTCCGCGACGGTTACCGCGACCTCCACGGGCATCCGGCCCGTCCCCATGTTTCGGATGGTAAAGGTTGTCTCCCAACTTTCTGCGCTTTCTTCCCCCGCCGATAATTGGCGCCTCTCCGCCTCTTCCACACGGTATTGCGGGATGACTACGGCGAAATACCACTGGCCCACAAACTCGTCGAAGGCTGCCGTGTCGGGAGCGAACTCCCGGAGGGTATTCACCTGATCTTGAAGGAGGGGATAGTCTGGACCGTCCCGGTACCGGTCGATGAACTCTCTGAGGCCCTCCAGCATGGGCTCCCTTCCCACCAGGCTCATCAGCATCCAGGGTACCCATGCGCCTTTCTCGTAGGCGACACTACCATCTCCAGCACGGGACCCGTCCACTTCCACCATGGGTCGCTCATCGTCCGGCTGCCGTCCCTCTGTGTACCTTTCCTCCATCCGCTTGGCCAGCTCCCTGCGGGCGGCTTCGCCCTTGATCTGTTCCATCAGCAGAAGTGAGGAGAAGTTCGCCATCCCCTCGGAGATAACTCTACTGCTCGGGCCGTCTCCGGGGGTCAGCATGTTGCCCCACCATTGATGGGCAGCCTCGTGGGCCGTCACCCAAAAGACGAGTAGGGACCGAAGGTCGTTCTTCGTAAGGAACCCGATCGATTCGGAGTAGGTGATGTTCGTCGGGTAGCCCTGGGCGCCACCCCCCGCCCTGAATTCATTTACCCGTAGGGTCGTCCAGGGATATGGCGCAAACCACTCCGAATACCACCGCCTGGAAGCGTCCAGGCTGAGCCCCATTTCATCGATGTTGTAGATGTGTTCAGGGTGGTAGTAGACCTCCGTACCGTCCCCCTGCCACACGTCCCACCGACCTGCCACCACGTTGAGAAGCTTCACGGGGTAATCGCTCTCCCACACGACCGTCACATTCCCGTCCTCTTGCTCCTCCGATACCCGGGTCCCAACGGAGGTATAGGTGAGGTAGTCAGGCCCGGTAATGCGAACCCGTGTCATCATGGGAATCGGGGATCCAAACACGGGGTCTACTTGCTCAAGGTAATAGTCGGGGAGGTATTCCTTTGAATCGCTCTCGTTGTCTTCGTCGACACCGATATCTTCATTGTATCCCGGGATCGGAGCGAAGGCGGATAACGATAGCACCACAGAGGAGGGGAGGATGAACGAACCACCTCCACCGCCGTTGCGGGTGAGGCCTTTTGGATGAGTCCCGCTTAGGCGGAATCCAACCCAAAGGGAATCTCCAGGCTGAAGGGGCGAACCAAAGTCCATGACCCAAAGGCCAGCCCGGTTTTCCGGTTCGGTCGGCTCTCCGGCCAAGGTCCAACTGAGGCTATCCCACGTCAGGTCCTGGGTGAAGGGAATCCTCGCTACCGGCTCATCCAGGTGATTGAAGACCAGGTAACGACCTTCGGCCCTGAACGCCCGGTGCTCGGGTTCCAACTCCAGATCCAGCTCCATTGCTGCCACCGATGGCATCTCCACATCGGTCCAGGTCGCCACGTTCCTTCGCCAGTAATCCTTGGCCGCCTTCTCCACAGCATCTCCCTCGAAACCACGCTGGATCCCAATCCACAGCGTCACCCCCAGAATCAGAGGGAGGAGGAGGAGAGGTGATAGAAGCAACGTCTGGAAGAGGAGCGGCTTGGGGCGGAGGCGGCTGAGCAAGCCCACGGGGTCCCTGTCCCTACGGTTGAACCACTTGACTGCAAGCACAAAGAAGAGGAGGCCCAGGGATAGCACGAACAGGCGGTTCAGAAGGAGTCCCTGGCCATTCAACTCCAGGAAACCCATGTCCGTCCAGAGCACGGTTCCCCCGGCCCACCAATTGGTGATCCAGCTCATCTTCCCGACCTCAACTCGGTACGCGGTATAGGCCAGGACGCCGAAGCCCAGACCGTAAACGGCCCACCTGCTCCGGGTGAGCCCCATTACAGCCATTAGGAAGGCGATCCAGGCGAGGCAAGTGGGAATCAACAGCGAGCCCCAAACCTGCACGAACGGGCCAACGCTGACCGGCACCGTGCCTTGGACTACCAACACGACGGCGTTCCCCAGAAAAGCTGCCGCGAGGATCACGACCACGAGCCCCATGAGGGCCATGCCCTTGCCCAGGAGGAGCGTCCCAGTCCCGACTGGAGTTGGGTAGGTGATGGAGGCCAGTCCCGTGGCCCGGTCCCGCTCCAGTGCCTCAACACCGTAGAAAAGGATCAGGAGGCAGAGGAGGAAATCGAAAATTTGGGCTTGCCATACGGCCATTATCCCTGGCGTGAGCAGGACCGGTGTGTCGTACTCATCGACGGCCATGGGGCCCTGGCCTATGACGATGAAGAGCAAGAGGGGGATGAAGAGATAAAGACCCGGTGAGTGCATCAACTCCCGGAACTCGGAACGCAGGACTCGGCCGAACCCGATCCAGTTCCGGGGCGGGACCGAAGCGGTATCCACCACTGCAACAGACTGCCTTACCCTTCCCTCCCAGTCCTCCGCATCAGACCACGCAGGGTCGGCCCCCTCTCTCTTTTTTCCCTGCAGTCTGTGTCGTCCACCTACCCAGCGGGGAACCAGAGCGACAACTCCCAGGCCCAACACCGAGATCAAGAGGCGGCTGGCAAGGAATCCGCTATCGTAGACCACCGGTTCGAAGTTGTAAAATTGGACTCCTCGATCGACCTCGAGATAAGTCTCCGTCAGCCAACGAAAGCCAGTGGGGTCCACAAGCATGAGAAGTCGGTTGATCTCTGGGTCCAGCCAGCCTGGAGACCAGGACCAGAAGAAGAAAAGGCAACCAAGGAGGAATGCAAGCGGAAAAAAGAAGACCAGGATCCCTTTTCGTGTAATGGCTCCGATGGCAAAGGAGGTCCCGGCGATGAAGATGGCTGGTGGCAGTCCCAGGATCACGGCGGGCCGGAGGTAGTTCATGAGCCCGAAAGGGCCCCGGTATTCTGCCATCTCGGCGTTAGGGATTGCGTGGTTGAAGAAAGCCATTCCAGCCAGGAATGTGACCAGCACGAGGAGGAAGCTAAGAAAGACCCCAAGAAATTTCCCCCATACATATTCCCCAGGACGGAGAGGGGTCGCCCGGAGCATCTCCGTCACCTTCCACTCCTCATCCTTGATGACCGACATCCCGGCGCCCACCGCCAGGAAGAAGATGAAGAAGAGGCCGAGGATCGCAGAGAGGGTCTGGGCCACGGCGAATTCGGAGGTGTTCCAAGCCCGCTGCCCGCCTACCGCAGCTTCCCCTGAGGAAATGGTCATTCCCCCACCGCTGAGATCCCAGGCGAAAAACAGTAGGAGTAGAAGAGCGATCCAGAAGAGGGGCCGCCGGACATTGAAACGGACCTCTAGGGCCAGGACTTGAAAAAAACGGTGCGGGCTCATGATCCGCCTGCCCCGACCTCCGTGGGAACGATACCACCCGACAGGCCGTCCATCCTCATCATGACCAGGTAGGCGTCTTCCAGGGTCGGGGGCACTCCCCGGAAGCCCCGGGGGGGATCGCCTTCGGGCTCGTAAATCCTCAACCGCCGCCTTCCCTCCACGACAACGCTCTGTGTGACCATCCTGGAACGGTGGTGGCTTTCCTCCTCCTCGGCGGTCACTTCGCCTTCGAAGATTCCACCATCGATGGCACTACGGGCTTCGGTCGGAGTGGTTCGGGCGATGATCATCCCTTTTCGGATCACGGCGAACCTGCTGCAGAGGACGGCGACATCCTCCACGATGTGCGTGGAGAGGAGAACAATCCGGTCTTGGGCCAACTCGGCAAGGACCCGATAGAACCGATGGCGTTCCTCAGGGTCGAGGCCAGCGGTGGGCTCATCCACGATCAGCAGTCTTGGGTTCCCTGCAATGGCCTGCGCTATACCTAACCGTTGGAGCATCCCGCCTGAATAGGCCTTCATCTTCTGGCGGGCAGCTGGAGCCAGGTTCACCGCCTCAAGAAGCTCCGACACCGCAGCCTTGACGCCGTCGGGCCCCGTCACGCCTTTCAGCTCAAGGATATGCCTGAGCATGGCCTCACCCGTGAGGTGGGGGTAGAAACCAAAATCCTGGGGGAGGTAACCCAACTTCGACCAAACCAGGGCCGGATCGGCGAGGATGTCTTCTCCGTCCAATCGGACCTCACCCGAGGTGGCTTCCAGCAGCCCCGCCACGATCCGCATGAGGGTGGTCTTCCCCGAGCCATTGGGGCCGACGAGGCCGAACATCCCTTCGGGGACATCCAGATCAACCCCCTGAAGAGCCGTCACTGGACCCGGATAGACTTTTGTGAGAGAACGGATCTCAAGCATTGAATTTTCTCCATCGTCGGCTGTGCCGGAGCACTAGATGGGAGCACGTCCGCTTATTTCCTGATCGAAGGGACTGCCCGGTCCAGCCCCAGTCAATCCGCGGAAGGAAGAATGTGAGGTGGTTAAGGAATTGGCAAGAATGAGGAGAAGAACTGACACTGATGAAGGCGGACGGGCCCTGTCCAGATTCCTTCACCCACGTTGTCCGGCACGGAGTTCCCCTTTCGAATCAGTCTCAACGCGAAGCCCCGACCTACGGATAGCTAATCCGGGGCTCCGGGGAGCTCCGTCACTCCTTCTTCGCCGCGTACCGCCCAGTTGCAGATCAGCCGTGCGGGCCTTTGGTTTTGGGCCCGAACGTACACACCCTACGTACACACCCCGGAGGATCAGAAGGAATTGAGGGCGGATTCGCGGATGAAGCCTCTGCTGGGAGAGCAGAGTGGGTGAGATTCCAGGTGTGGCAGGGCACGGCCGAGGGGAAACCAACGGTCTCAGAAGAGCAGTCTGGCCGTCTTTAACCGGACAGGTCAGTGCGCCAGGTGAGTCGCCCGGGGGGCTTTCACCCCCAGGCGCTCGCAGAACCGTACGTGAACGTCTCCGCTCATACGGCTCCCATCATCCAGCTGCGGGACGTCCGCCCCCTACTTGCCAGTGGACGAACATCCAGGGTTCCCGACGGGCAATGCCACCCAGCCAGTGTTCAGCTCGGCGTTGATGCCCTCGGAACCTCTTGTACTTCCGCATGGCCCATCTCACCAAACAACGGTTGAAGTGGCGGAGGACCGGGTAGAGCGCAGATTTGCGGAAGTGGCCGTAGTATTGAATCCAGCCCC
>JBDHGR010000263.1:0-7385 GCA_039589815.1 Gemmatimonadota bacterium
CAGAGCCTTGAACGGCCCATAAGAATCGCCCGTGACCGCCTCCCCGGTGAAACCCTCCGGGAGTGCCTTCACTGGACTGGCTTCGTTTACTCTCACTCTTTGGAGATCGGGCCGATCCATGTATTCGTAGCCCTTGGCCTCCGCGGCATAGACTGAGATGGACGACACAAAGATGTATTGACCTGCTGCCTCCCGGAGGAGCCGTGCCGTCAGTCTCACCCACCGAGGAATTGTGGCGTTGTTGTCGATCACCACATCCCAAGTTCGACCCTCCAATGCAGTCAAGTCCCCGTTGCGGTCCCCGACGAGCTTCTCGACCTCGGGGAACAGATGAGTGTTCGTCCGGCCACGATTGAAGATCGTGACTTCATGCCCGCGGTTCAGCGCATACTGAACCATCGGCGGTCCGATAAAGCCGGTCCCACCAAGGATGAGGATGCGCTTGGGGTCCAGCGGGGGGTGGGAGGTAGCTCCTGGGAGTCCCCAGCCGCTGGCCGGCCGAGAGCCCAACAACAGACCAGTCCCACTCAAGGCCCCGGCATGAAGAAATCCTCGGCGGTCAATCTTCATACTCTATCCTCCCGAACGAACGCCGATCGGAAAACAGGGCTTCTTCAACAGACTCTCTGATCTTCATCTCCTTGGAGCGTGGTGCCGTTGTCAACGATGTTGCGCTTCTACTGCCGGGCGGGGTATCTGACGGAGCCCGGTTACTCAAAGAAGATGCCCTCGAAGAGAGCACGGACTGCGGCACGAGCTAGGAAGACAGCAATCCACCATGGAGAGATACAACCCTTCACTCAGATTGACCATCAAACGATAGAGTCTACACCGGTTAGGAGGCCCTTCTTTGAGCAATAGATTCATTTTCGTATTGGCTGCGGCCTTTCCGCTTTCCCCCGTTTCCTCCCAGAAAGTGGTGACGGTTCCTCTCGAGAATCGGCACATCGACGCCCGCCTCGAACCGCTCTATGGAATGGGAGATCTGGACGGTCCTCCGTGGGTACAATTCCAAAGCCTGACCGATGCGGCTTTTGCACCGGACGGCACGCTCTTCCTTCTGGACGCGGGCGAGCCGGCCGTGGTCGCTGTGTCCACTGAGGGCTCCCTTCGGTTCCGTGTCGGGAGTCGCGGAGAGGGGCCCGGCGAGTATCGCAGCCCCCAATCGGTGGACGTCCTCCCCGATGGCACGATCGTTGTGTTCGACGGGGCGAAACGCGCCTTCCTCCTTTACGACAAGGAGGGCGTATCGATTGATGAGGTTCGGCCGGACCTGACGTTGGGAGTACCGGGTGCACCCATGGAAGTTGCCGCGGACGGGACGCTTCTCGCATTCCCGGAGCGCCTTCTCACAGGCATGCACGGTGCGGCAATGCTCACGGGTGCTGGGATTCGATCGATCGACAAAGACGTTCCACTGCTGCGTGTTCAACTCAGTGACAGCGGCGCTGCAACCGTCATGGCTCGGGTCCCCGTGGCACTCAGGCTCGAGGATGCCACGTCCCTCTTCCGGGTATTCGTCCCCGGACCCTCTTTTGGGGTAGTTCATGGAACGGATATCGCCATCATGGAAGCAGAAAAGTACAGGATTGAGATCCTGTCTCCATCGGCGTCAGAGGCCACCGTTCTTCAGCGGAATCTCGAGGGTCGAGCCACGTCTGCTACCGATCGCGATGCGTTCCTGCAGCAACTGGAAGGGGAGTCGGAGCGGGTGCGACCGCTTGGACAAGGCGCCGGTCAGCGACCAGGGAGGGGCCGGCCGGCGCCCTGGTTTTACCCAACCATCTCGCCGGCCACGCGGATAACCACGAACGGTGGCCGGAGCATTTGGGTCCAGAGGTCGAACCCCGATGATGCCACAGAGCCCGGACCCATCGACCTACTCTCAACAGACGGGAGGTACCGAGGCACATTTCCAGCGGATGGCCGCGGTCTTCCGGTGGCTTTTGGTCCAGGCGGACTCGTGGCCTTCTTCGAAACCGGGGAGTTCGGCGTGCCGACGGCAAGCGTCTATCGCCTTCCTGAGACCTTCCGATAACACACCGTCGTTCGATCCGGGATGCTTCCTGGCTCCGTTATTGTTGACATGGTCCTCAGATTTCCAGCGAAAGACACCTGTCCTATAACGTTCAGGGGCCTCCGAATCGGCCCCAACCCCTCTGCTGAAATACTGCTGTTTTCGTAACCATGCTACCGAGGTCTGTTCCCCACCTTGCTTTTGGCCGGTTGGGACGGAGGCCGCGAATGCGGCCGCAGCCGGAGGCCTCTTTGTTATATGGTGTGTGTCGTCGTTCGACTCGCCACCTGTGTCCGGTGCTTTCACAAGGCATGCTGCCGGTCGTCCCGACCCCCGAAGTCGTGTTGGAGGATGGCTGGCCCTCGTGGCAAGCCGGTTGCGCACCCCTTGTCCTGGAAAGACTTCCTAACTAGTCTCTGGTTGTGACTAGTCACAACCAGAGACTATACAGGAGAGGGTCATGGGTGATGTGAGACAGAGGAGTCCTCTAAAACAGAGGGTTTTTAAAATTCTGCTCCTTCTCGGAGACGGCGAGCGCCACGGCTGGATCATCGTGAAGGAACTCCAATCCCAAGCCGGGGACGGAACTCGGATCCTCCCCGGGAGTCTCTACCGGACCCTGAACGACATGATGGACCAGGGCCTTATTGAGGAGGTCCCCGACGCTCCGGCCAATTCTGAAGATGGTCGGCGCCGCTACCTCCGCCTGACGGAGCTAGGAATAGACACGGCACGGGCGGAAGCAGAGCGTCTTGAAGAGCTGGTGCAAACAGCGAAATCGAAGAGTGCCTTCTTCCCAAGTGGCGCGAGAGCCTGAACGTGTTGGACACCCTCTACCGAGTTTTGCTCCTCGCCTTCTCATCATCGCTGCGTCGACGTTGGGGAGAGGACATGGCGCAACTTGTTCGGGACCAGATGGACGACGCACAGACTCGAGGCGAGAGTCGAGCGAGGATCCTCTGTCTGGTGGTTTGGGACGCCCTCCTGAATGGCCTGGCTGAACGCATCTCTCGCCCATACGCGCGGCTGGTGGGGTTGGGAACGAAGAGGATCGAGGTAGACACGGTGGGAACCCGGGAGAGGAAGATGGAGTGGATGACGGCTCTGACGCAGGACCTTCGGTACACACTTCGACAGATAAGAAGACGGCCAACCTTCGGCGTGGCCACTGTTCTGGTCCTGGCCCTAGGCATCGGAGCGAATACCGCCGTGTTCAGCGTGGTGGACCGAGTCCTGCTCCGGGCAGTCCCGCTCCCGGATCCCGACCGACTGGTTCGTGTTTCTCCTGTCAGTCCGAGCTTCGGAATCGGGGGAGCCAACCTTCCTGGCTTCCAGGACTGGGCTCGTGAGAGGGGCCCTTTCGAGGCGTTGGGCGGGTTCCACCCGACGGTGCACAGTCTCACCGCCGACGGAACGCCGGAGCGGATCATCGTGGGGAGCACCATCGGTGACCTCTTCGGCGCCGCGGGCCTCACGGCCTCCATCGGCCGTATATACGAGTCCACCGACCCAGGCGCTGCGTCCGAGCCTGTCCTCCTGCTCACAGACGGTTATTGGAGGAGTTCGTTCGGAGCGGATAAGGGGGTTGTCGGTCGAACCGTTGAGGTGGATGGACGATCAGTCCGCATCCTCGGTGTTCTACCTCCTGAAGAGGAGTTCCTCCGCTTTGGACGGGACATCGACGCCTGGGCTCCCATGGACGAGCCCCTCTTCTGGATGGGTCGGGGCACTGGCTTCCTGACCGTTCTCGGACGCCTCCAGCCTCACCTTTCCTATGAAACCGCACAAGAGCCCCTTCTCGCTCTGGCAAACGGTCTCATCGAGGCCGGCAGCACAGAGAACGGAATCGTCATGGTACCGCTACGGGACGGTCTCATCGGCGACGCTCGGTCGCTTCTCTGGGCTCTGCAGGGAGCTGCCCTCCTCCTTATGTTCGTGGTGGCCATCAACGCTGCGAATCTGCTTCTGGCCAGGTCTCTCGATCGGACCGGCGAGTTCGCTGTCCGGACGGCGTTGGGCGCCGGTCGAGGTCGGGTCGCCCGTCAGGTCTTGGTGGAAACCACCCTGTTGGCCCTGCTCGGCGGCGTAGCCGGCCTGGGCTTCGCCCTGCTGGGCCGCGGCATGGTATTGAGCCTGATACCCGATCTAGCTGCCCTTGCCGGACCGGCCACGCTGAGTTGGACCGTCCTGGCTTACACATTCGGTACCGCCTTCGGCATAGGAATATTGGCGGGCCTGTGGCCGGCCATGCGGGCAACGAGCCGTACGTGGTCCTCGATGAAGACAGGCATAGGTCGCCGGGCTTCCGGGGGAGCACAGCGGGGTCGGAGGGCAATGGTGGCTCTGGAGGTTGGGCTGGCTCTCGTTCTCGTCGTGAGTGCGGGCCTCATGGTCCGGACCGTTTCGAGCCTCATGGATGAGGATCTGGGTTTCCAGCCCGAGAACGTTCTCACGGCCCGGATCACCCTCCCCGAGGCTCGGTATCCCGAGTGGCCACAGCGTCATCTTTTTTGGGACAACTTGGTCGAACGCGTCCGTGAACTTCCGGGAGTCGAGGCCGCAGGGCTCACCAGCGCGCTCCCATTGAGCCGTCCCGCCGAAGGTGGTTCCTTCCAGATCGAAGGCCGGGGGTGGGAGCATGGGGCAGAGCCCTCTATCGACAAGAAGACCGCTTCGCCAGGGTATTTTTCGGCGATGGGGATTCCCGTCCTGGAAGGACGAGCGTTCAGTCCGCAGGACCGATCGGACTCCCCGCTGGTCACCGTGGTAACGGAGTCCGTGGCCCACCGGTTCTTCCCGAACGAGAGTCCCTTGGGGAGGAAGATCCAGATAGGATGGTGGGGCGACGAGTTCGTGGAGATCGTCGGCGTCGTCGGTGATGTCAAACAGGTGGGACCTGATCAGGGAGCCGAGGTCGCCGCATATCTCCCGCAGACCCAGACCGGTGCACCGGATGCAACCCTCGTAATAAAAGCAACCGGCGAGCCATACGGTCTCACGAGCCAGGTCCGCTCCGCTGTGCTAGACCTCGATCGGGGCCAGCCGATCTACGGTGTGACTACCATGGACGACTTGATGATCGGCTCCCTGGCCCGCCGGACCGCGTTGACATCTCTCCTCCTGGGCCTGTCCATCATCGCGCTGGTGATCTCCTGCCTGGGGGTCTATGCGGTGACCACCCAAGCCGTCCGTGGACGAAGCCAAGAAATCGGAGTCCGGATGGCCCTTGGCGCAAGCGGTCAGAATGTGTTCCGCTCCGTGATTCTGACCGAGAGCAAAGTCATCAGCGTGGGCATTCTGTTCGGCCTTGGAGCGGCGGCGGCCGGGACCCGTGCACTGGAAACAGTGCTTTTCGGTGTCACGACTTTGGATCCGCTCACGCTGATCGTGAGTGTCACGACGTTGGGCGGGGTGGCTCTGCTCGCGGTCCTCGGGCCTGCGATACGAGCGACCCGGATCAATCCGGCCGGATCCTTAGCCGCAAACCGATGAAGTTTCGCAATAGTGGGCGTGGTGAGGCATAACCTCATTTATGCTGACGCGGTCCTCAGAACCCCACCTGAAGACACATGTCATATAACGCTCCGGCTGTTGCCGAGACGGCCCCAGCCTTGATTGCTGAAATACTGCTGGCCTCGTGACCACGCTACTGATTCGGGCCGTTCTCCCCGCTCGAGGCCGTTTGGGATGGAGGCCGCCGAAGGCGGCCGGAACCGGCAACAGCAATGTTATATGACGAGTGTCGTGCTCGACGACGCACTTTCATTCGACACCTTACAGAGGGCAGGTACGGTTACCGTTGTTGCGATTCTGCGGAGCACGATGCTAGCAGACGCCTGGAAACTCAAAGTGAACCCCAAGAAGCATGCGCCGTCTTCGGCAAGTGCTAGAACTGCTCCAGGATGAAGGTCCCCAAAGGCCGTCGGACCGGGCGTGAACGCCGCTTCGAGTCCTTCTCCCATCCTCGCCACAATCACGACCCCCCCATCCGCTTATCGGATTCAGTCATTCATCAGTGCCCTCCATGGTGCGCAAGAACATCTTGGCGGGCCCCTTGATTTCGTCCCGAATTACGGAGCTGAGGTGAGATCCGTGGGAGCGGGAATTCGTTCCCAAACCATGACGGCGACTATATTAGAAAATGCCCCTCCCAGCCACTGGCCCCACCGACTCGAAGAGCGGATCCTCCTTCCCGATGTTTCGCATCTCTCCCCCTTCAACCGAAGTTCTGAGGTCTTAGCTGCAATGCCGACAGAAGACCAACGAGATCTCCCAGCAGGATCCTCAGGGCTGTTTCCGCAGAAGCAGGCGGAGCAGCCGGACGAATCGAAGTCATCACCACAGCCTCCTCGGAGCCCGAAAAGGTGTGGGGAGCGTACGAAAGGGCCTTCAGGGAGATAGGGGTCGGTTACGCTGCGCCGATGCACATCAGGACACGGGCGGAGGCTGAGGCGCCAGAACTCCTCCAGCGAATCGCCGAATCCAGTGCGGTTTTCTTTTCCGGCGGGGACCAACTCCGCATCACTTCGATTCTGGGAGCGACACCGGTTCTGGAAGCTCTCCGCCACCATTTCTTCGTTGACAAGGGGCTGGTCGCCGGGACCTCAGCGGGGGCAGCTGCCCTGACCAGTACCATCATCTACGACGGAGAGTCACCGGAGGCCCTGCGAAAGGGTGCCGTGATGATGACCGGTGGACTCGCACTGATCTCAAACACAGTGGTGGATACCCACTTCATGGCGCGGGGCCGGATGGGCCGTCTGATCCAGGTGGTAGCCAGCAACCCTCGTCTGGTGGGAATCGGCCTCGGCGAGGACACGGGCGTTCTGTTCACATGCGGCGGACGGTTCGTGGTGATCGGGAGCGGTTTGGTAATCGTCGCAGACGGGTCGAGTATCGGTTTCACGAACGTGTTCGATGTCGAGCATATGGAAACGTTCTCAGTAGAAGACGTGCGAGTGCACGTCCTCAGTTCCGGTGCTGAATACGACCTCGAAACACGCACCTTTCATCCGCCCCCCCCTCGGGAACCCGCCGTTCGAACAGCAGGCGAAAACCCCAGCGAGGCCCAATGAGAATCCTGGAGCAGCGCGCCCTTCGCGGGCCCAACATTTGGTCCCGGTTTCCGACCGCATACATGAGGATCGATCTGGAGGGCTTCGCCGACCGTCCGACGAACAGCCTTCCGGGCTTCACTGACCTCCTGATGGAGCTTCTGCCCTCACTCTACGAACATCGATGCGGGGTTGGGCGCGCGGGCGGGTTCGAGAGCCGCATGATCGAGGGAACCTGGCTGGGGCACGTAATCGAGCACGTGGCCATTGAGCTCCAATGCCTGGCAGGGATGGAGGTCGGGTTCGGAAAGACG
>JBDHGR010000264.1:0-6295 GCA_039589815.1 Gemmatimonadota bacterium
GAAACCCTTAGAAGGAGGGTGGCGGGACAGGGCTGACCAACCTCCCGAACTCTTGCCTACCAGGTTAGACTACTCTCAGATACGGAGCCATCCCGGAAGCTCCAAGAAGGGCCAGACCTCCTGACCTGAGATCTTTCAAGCAGGGTACAACCTCATGTGGCGGACACACCCGGCACTCGTGACCCTCGTTTCTCTTTCCCTCATCACCCTCGGATGCGGGGGGGCCGGAGAGGAGGCTGAGGCCGACCCACGCCCGGTGGTTGTTGTCTCCATCTTCCCCATGGGGGACTTGGTCCAACAGTTGGCTGGGGAAGAGGTCAGAGTGGAAGTCGTTCTTCCTCCGGGGGCTTCCCCCGCCACATTCCACATCACTCCCCGGCAGCTTCGGGACCTCCGGGACGCATCCATCTTCTTCATGATCGGAGGGGGCCTCGACGAATGGGTTTCCCGCCTTCCGGAGGCGTCCGGCAAGGGGGTCCCAGTGGTGAGACTTTCCGAAGGCATCCAGCTCCTGGCCGAGGAGGAAAAGCCCCAGGAGGAGGCTTCCGACCACGGCCACCAGCATGGGTCCGGCAACCCCCATATCTGGCTCGATCCCATCCTTGTTCGAGACCGGATAATCCCCAAGCTGGAGGAATCCCTGGGGAGTGCCTTTCCCCAGGATTCAGCGGAAATCCGGGAACGGGCGGGCCTGTTGGCCGACTCGCTCTCGGCCTTGGATGATGAGATCAGGGAGGACCTCCGATACCTCAAACAGCGGTCATTCATCGCGACGCACTCGGCCTGGACCTATTTCGCGGCCCGGTACGGCATGGAGGAAGCCGGGGTCATCCACGCCCACCCGGGCCAGGAGCCGTCCAGCCGGGATCTTGCCGGCCTCCTGGATGTGGCTCGGAGTCACGGAATCCCCTGCCTTTTTATCGAGCCTCAGCTTGGAGAGGTGGCTGCAAGGGCCCTGGCTACTGAACTCTCACTTCCAACCCATCTTCTGGACCCGCTTGGCGGCCCGGATGTCGCGGGGCGTGGAGGGTACTTCGAACTTTTGAGGTTCAACACGGCACAGCTCTTGGATGGACTCGGGGGATCAGGACAGTGACCTGCCCCCGGTGCGAGGGGTCGGTCCTGGACTTGAATGACGTCTGGTTCCAATACGGGCGACGAAAGGTGCTGGAGGGGGTCTCCCTGGAAGTTCCCGCTGGCTCCTTCGCCGCCCTGATCGGTCCAAACGGTGCGGGGAAATCCACCGTGCTCCGCCTTCTCCTGGGAATCCTCAAACCCAAGAAGGGAACGGTCTCCGTCTTTGGGCGCCCACCGGGAAAGCACGGTCAGCCCATCGGCTATGTCCCTCAGGGCATCAACCTTCCCAGGGGCTTTCCCCTTTCTGTGGAGGATGTGGTCCTCATGGGCCGTTACGGGACCATCGGCCCCGTCAGGCGTGCCACCCGAGACGACCGGGGCCGGGTGGCCGAGGCCCTGGACCAGGTGCGGATGGCCCACCTCTCCAACCGTAGGTTCGAGGACCTTTCCGGCGGCCAGCAGCAGCGGGTCCTCATCGCCCGGGCCCTGGTATCCGACCCCTGTCTCTTGATCCTCGATGAGCCCACCTCCGGGCTGGACCCAGCTGCCAGAGCACGTTTCTATGGACAGGTGTGCGACCTGCAAAGGGCCCAGGGTCTGACGCTGTTTTGCGCCTCCCACGACGTGGAGGACGTGGCCCAACACGCCCAGACACTCATCCTTCTCGACCATACCGTCAGGGCCTCCGGCCCTCCCCAGGACGTCTTGAAGAGCAGGGCTGTGTCTGAGGTGTATCAGTTCCCCCCCCCCCACGTTCATCGAGGAGAGCACGCCTCCGAGACCTCTCACCAGCCCGAAGACTCGCCGGTGGAGGGGGGTCACCCATGATGGAGTTCGTCTCCTTCGGTTTCATCCAGAGGGCCCTTCTTACTGGGTTTCTCCTTGGGGCAACCTGCGCGGTTCTGGGGGTTTTTGTGGTCCTCAAGCGGATGGCCTTCATCGGGGTGGGGATCTCCCACGCCGCTCTCGGGGGCGTGGCCCTCGGGCTGGTGTTGGGCTTCCCTCCCCTGGCTGCCGCCGGTGTCTTCTCCGTGGGGGTGGCCTGGGTCATCGGCTGGATCACCCGAAAGGGCGAAGTGTCGGAGGATACGGCCATAGGGATCTTCTTTCCCACGGCCATGGCCCTGGGGGTGGCCCTCATCAGCGTCTCCCAAACGTATCGCCAGGGCCTCATGGGGTATCTCTTCGGTGATATCCTCTCTGTGGGACCAGGGGACCTCTGGGGCCTTCTTCTCCTGACGGGGTTCTCCCTGGGTTGGTTGGCCCTCCTCTTCAAGGAGTTCCTCTTTTTGGGAGTCGATGAAGAGGCAGCCAAGGCGGCCGGTCTCCCGGCGGCCTTCCTCAACTACCTCCTGCTCAGCATCCTGGCCGTGACCATTGTTGCGGCCATGAAGTTGGTGGGGATCGTCCTGGTATCGGCCTTCCTGGTAATCCCAGCGGCCACCGGCCAAGCCCTGTCATCGTCGGTTCGGGGGATGGTCGTGATTTCGGTGGTCTCCGCGCTTCTCTCCGTGGGAGCCGGCCTGTGGCTCTCCTGGCTCTGGAACCTCCCTTCCGGTGCCTCGGTCGTGCTATTTTCCGCGGCCCTCTTTTTCGCCAGCTACCTCCTGGGAACCGTGAGGTCGAGAGGTTGAGGGCCAGGGGAACGGTCAGTAGTCCACAGGCCTGAGGAAGAACTCCCCGATGGCCGTGTCGGAGAGGACGGCTACCGTGGGCAGCTCCCGTTTCCAGTGCGTGCCGTTGAATCGGCTCCAAACCGCTTCCACAGCCTCCGGCTGGAATCCAAGAGCCATGAGTTCCTGGGGGCGATATCCAGAAAGGAGCCAATGAAGAATGGGATCCGCTTCCCGATAGGACACGCCAAGCTCGTCTTCGTCGTGGATGCCTCGGACCAGATCGGCCGAAGCCGGTTTCTCCACGATGACCTCCGGGATCCCCAGGTGTCGGGCAAGGGCCCAGACCTGGGTTTTGAAGAGGTCTCCGATGGGGTTGATGGGGGGGGAGTCGTCGGCGTGCCATGTGAAATAGCCCAGGAGCCTTTCACTCTTGTTCCCGGTCCCGAGGGGCAACCTTCCAAGCTTCGCCGATTGGTCGAACAGGGTCACACCCCGGATCCTTGCGGCGAGATTTCCCCGACGAAGGTCGGACAGTTCCGGGTCGACATCCCGGATGTAGGCATCCACGGCAGGTGTGATGTCGATGGTCTGGCTGCGAGCACCGGTGGCGGACAACACGAGGCCCGCATGCTCCAGACTCTCTGGGCTCGAGGTGGCATAGGGCAGCCGGAAGCCGGTGACCTTCTCGGGACCGAGGGCTTCCACCGCCAGGTATAGGGCCACCGCTGAATCAACACCCCCCGAAACTCCAAGAACCACCCCTTCGAAACCTCGTCTTCTAACCACCTCTTCCCGAATGAATTCCACGAGAATCTTGCGAATCAGATCCAGATCCAGCGCCGGGACTGGCAAACCGGGCTTGGGAGCTTCGGCGGTAGGACGGAAGGACCCAGCCCCTGCCAGCTCGCCCTTCTTCTGGCCGGCGTCCCTCACCCCTGCATGGTCCAAGGCCTTCTGCAGGTGAGGAAGCATCTGACGAAGGTCGGTGAGAAGGGGTGAGTCGAAGCGAGCCCTATCGATGGCCTGGCCATTCATGGCCGCTGTAACCAGACCTTCCTCCATGAGAGGGCCCCTGGCCAGTATCGAACCCTCGGGACCCACTGCCACCGACCCACCCAGGAACACCTTTCCTCCCTCCGAGCCCACCAGCTGACACACCGCCACGAAGATGCCGTGTTCCTGAGCCGTGCCCTGAGCCAGGGCGTCCCAGCGGGCTAGATTTTCTGATCGTCCCAACCCTTCCGGGAACTCCCGGGCCGGGGAGGCGCTCACAACCAGAATCAGCTCCGCGCCGTCCAAGGCGAGAATCGTGGAAGGCAGGGAGTGCCACATCTCCTCGCAAACCAACATGCCCATTCGCCCGAACCTGCTGTCGAAGGCCGATAAGGTCGTCCCGGGATCTGCGAACCTTGCCTCTTCGAAGACACCATAGGTGGGGAGGAACATCTTCCGATGGACGTGGATGGGGCGAAACCCGTCGTCCCCGGGCTCGAAGCAGGCAACGCTGTTGTAGATCCCTCTCTGCCACCGCTCGTAGAACCCCAGGACCACATCGGGAGCATCGGGCCGGGGCGTTCCCAAGCCCGCCGCTACCTCATCGACGGGCAACGCGACATCCACCACCCCCCCCTCCAGGAAATACCCGGTGAGGGCTGCCTCGGGAAACACCAGGATATCGGTTTCCTCCGCCGCAGGAAGCCATCGATCCCGGATCTCGCCCAGGTTCCCCGGTACATCGGCCTTCCTGGGCTTGGACTGCACCAAGCTCACCCTGAGGGGGGCGTTAGGGGCTTTTCCAGGTTCTCGCATGGGTTCCTTCGGTATGTTGGGCTTCGAACCGTGCGTTCAGACAAACGTAAGGTATCTGTCTCGTGGCCGCAGCGCCGATTCGACCGTTGGGTGGTTCCCAGAGGGATCTCGCCGAAGGGTGGAGGGATCCGGCACAGGGGAACTCCAGGGAACGCCCGAACGGGCAATGGTGTTAATTTAAGGGTCTATTACCTAACGTTCCCCACATTCGGGAAGAGACATGTTCCGACGAGTTCCGCTACTCCTGACCATCCTCCTGGCCTCGGCATTCCGAGCGGGAGAGGGACAGGTTACCGACACAACCCGCTTCGTAGACGCCGGCCGTACGGTCGACCCTGTGGCCGAGAGTCAGGTCTTCCTCGGAGCTTTCCAGAATATCCTGGATTATCACCAGACCACCTTCAACGACTCCACTCTCTGGGAGCAAGCTCTGGAGGGTCTCATCCAGGGCCTCAACGACCCCTATGCGACCGTCTTCACTCCAGAGGAATTCGGCGTGTTCGAAGAGGGCAACACCGGCGATTACGCTGGGATCGGGGTGCAGATCACCCAACTCAACGGCCGGGTCACCGTCACGGCGGTCTTTCGCCGGACGCCGGCGAATGAAGCGGGTCTGGTGGTGGGAGACCAGATCGTGGAGGTGAAAGGGGTGGATGCCCGCAATTGGACTGTGGACATGGCAAGGGATTCCATCCGAGGGCCGGTCGGAACGGTGGTGGATATGAAGATCGAACGAGAGGGTATCCCGGACCCCCTCTCTTTCCCAATTCGTCGGGCGCAGGTACACGTCTCTGCCATCACGGCCACTCTGCTCCGGGACTCGCTGGGTTACATCCTGGTGGATCAGGTGGCCCGGGGCTCCGCCTCTGAGGTGGACTCGGCATTCGCTCTCCTCACTGATGCGAAGGGGATCATCCTGGACCTTCGGCGAAACCCCGGCGGGTATCTTGCCGAGTCTCTCTCAATGGCCGACCTCTTCCTGGACCGGGGAAAAACCCTGGCCAGCACGGTGAGTCGTAGCCCGGGCCAGGCGAACAAGACCGTCCAGGAGTCCTGGAATTCCCGGCTGCCAGCGCGCATCCCGGAGAAAACGCTGGTGGTCCTGGTGGACAGGTTCACCGCGTCGGCCGCGGAGATCGTGGCTGGCTCCCTTCAAGACCACGATCGGGCCGTGGTCCTGGGCGAACGAACCTTCGGAAAGGGCGTCGTTCAAACCGTTCTCCCCCTGCCGGGAGACCGGCGCCTTCGCATCACCACCGGCGATTGGATGACCCCTCTGGGAAGATCACTCCATATCCCGCGGGACTTGCAGGGACGCCCTCTCCAGGAGGTTTCGGACTCTTTCCCCACCGTGGCCACTCCGGCAGGCCGGGTGCTCAGGGCGGACGGTGGAGTGTTCCCCGACCTGGTCATCGAGGACGATACTCTCACCACCGTAGAACAGAATCTTCTCATCGAGTCTAACCGGGCCGAACTCCCTCTCACTGTCCGAATCACGGAGTTCGCGTTCGAACATGCCAAGAAGGCTCAGGACGGGACCGGGCCGGAAGAGCTGGATCCGGCCACCATAGACACGTTCCTGGACGGGTTGGAGGACGAAGGACTGCCATCTGAGATCATGCAAGAACCGGAGGCAAGGGACTACCTGAGTTGGCGGGTCAGAATGACTTTCGCACAGAGGGCAGAACACTACCATCACGCACTGGAGTTCCAGGCCGAGAGGGATCGTGTGCTGGCCGAGGCCATTCGATTCCTGGAGTCCTCCGACTCTCAAAGTGACCTCTTTGCGAACG
>JBDHGR010000265.1:0-6294 GCA_039589815.1 Gemmatimonadota bacterium
GGGGTATAGGGGTGGCTGACATGACCAGGACGTCCGGCCGACCCTCCTTCTCCCCGAGCACCATGCGTTGTCGCACGCCGAAACGATGCTGTTCGTCCACCACGACCAGCCCCAGACGATCGAAATCAACACCCTCCTGGATCAGGGCATGCGTACCTACCGCAACCCGGGCCGACCCCTGGACGAGAGCGGAGAGCGCCTGGGCCTTTCTTCTTCCCGTCAGACTACCGGTCAAAAGGAGGACCTCCACCCCCAAAGGCTCCAGCATATCCGCAAGCCTCCGGGCATGCTGCTCTGCAAGGATCTCCGTGGGCGCCATCAGGACCGCCTGATAGTTGCTCTCCAGGGCCAGGAGCATTGCAAAGAGGGCCACAACCGTCTTTCCCGATCCCACGTCTCCCTGGAGGAGGCGGCTCATACGGCGATGGGAGGACATGTCCAAGAAGATCTCCCGTAGAACCCGGGCCTGGGCGTCTGTGAGCTCGTAAGGGAGGGAAGCGTGGAGCGGCTTGATCAACTCGTTTGTCCGCTGAAAGGAGATCCCGGGCTGGGCCTCGGTCTGTTGGAACCGAACCTGGGCTTGGACCAGTTGTAGGAAGAAGAGCTCGTCGAAGGCCAGCCGCCGACGGCCTTCCTCGACCTGCGCGAGGGTGGAGGGGCGGTGGAGGTGGGAGAGGGCTTCCCCCAGAGGGATCAGATCAAGGCCTCTTCGGTCCTGGGGGCCCAAGTACTCCTCGGCTTCGACCTGCTTGAGGAGCCAGTCCAGGTTCCGTCCGAACACCCTTCGAAGGACCCACTGCGGTACGTCTTCGCTAGCGGGATAAGACACGAAGATGGTCCCGGTGCCGCCTCCATCGTCATCCTCGCCCTCCCTCCCGAGCAGGGTGAACTCTCTGGGCTGGAGTTGGCGGCCGTGAAAGAATTTCACCGGGCCTGTAACCAGAAGGAGATCGCCCTTCTGGACCCTCCGGTCCAGCCAGGGCTGCCCCGGCCAGGCACAAGTGATCATCCCGCTCTCGTCCTGGAGCACCGCCTGGAAGATCCTGAGTCCGGATCGGGTCGGGACGATCCCTTTGCTTCGGACTCTTCCGACGGCCGTGGCGTCCATTCCAACGTCCAGGCTACCCAGGGGTTGGATGGTGGAGGCGTCGTCGTATCGCCGGGGAACGTGATAGAGGAGGTCTCGAGCCGTGACGATTCCCATGCGTCCGAAGGCCTCGGAGCGCTTGGGTCCGACCCCTTTCAGGAATTGCACAGGTTTATCCAGCTGGGAAAAATCTCGGACCATCAGTTCCCCTGAAAAACCCCCTTCACGAACTCGTCCGGATCAAAAACCTCCAGATCTTCCAACCCTTCACCTGTCCCGACCAATTTGACCGGAAGGCCAAATTCCTCCATCAGGCTCACGACGATTCCACCCCGGGCGGTACTGTCCAGCTTAGCCAATATGATCCCGGAAAGGGAGATGAACTTCGAGAATGCTTCTACCTGTGCTCGGGCGTTCTGGCCCACGGTGGCGTCCAACACAATCAGACTCTCATGAGGGGCACCCGGGAGTTTCTTCTGCACCACACGGTCGACCTTCTGAAGCTCTTCCATGAGATTCTTGTGCGTGTGGAGGCGTCCCGCAGTATCCACCAGGAGGACATCGACGGCCCGGGATTCAGCCGCCTCGATGGCATCGAAGGCTACGGCTGCAGGGTCCCCCCCTTTTTGCCCACCCACGAAGGCGGCCCCCACCCGCTCGGCCCAAACGGAAAGCTGCTCCACGGCTCCCGCACGGTATGTGTCGGCAGCGGCGACCATGACCGTCTGGTTCTCCTGCCGGAGCCGGTGGGCCAGCTTGGCAATGGACGTGGTCTTCCCAACGCCGTTCACACCCGAGATGAGATAGACGGTGGGTCCCGTGTCAGCCGCTTGAAGGAACGCCTCGGATGCCGGAGCCAGAATGGCGGCCATCTCCTCCTGCAGGGCCCCCCGAAGGCCCTCCCCACCGCGCACCTTCCCCTTCCGGGCGAGATCCTCTACCTGGTCTACCAACCGAAGGGTGGCTTGGACCCCGAAATCCGCCCCCAGCAGTCGCTCCTCCAGAGACTCCAGGGTGTCGGTATCCATTCCACCGACGGCCACCCGGACGTCGGTGAGGGCGAGTTTCACGACTCGCCCCCAAAGGGAGGTCTTCTTCTCGGATCGGGTCCGGAAAAGTCGAGCCATATATCTTGCGGTCAGGCCCCAGTTCCGGGGCAGGCTCCTGAACAAAGAAAGTGAGGGGACTCACCTTGAGCGAGCCCCCCCACGGTCACCGAATCGGTCACTCCGGTCAATCCCCTCCCTGGTCCCGGGGGCCCTCCGGAGTGTCGGGTTCGGAGTCCTCGGCCAGCCTCTGGATCGGCGGACCCGGAAGGGTGCTCAACATTTCCAACCGGGCCTCCGACTCGAGCGCCCACCGCCCCCAGGAGGAAGTCGGCACGGGATCCCCTGGCGGAAGGTTGATGGTGAGGGGATCCAGGGCTGTTCCATTCCGTCGGAGCTCGTAGTGGCAGTGCGGACCGTTGGTCAAGCCCGTCATCCCCACGTATCCAATGGTCTGGCCCTGTTTGACCCGGGTGCCGACCCGGACCCCCGGCCCGTACCGGCTCAGGTGCCCATACCTGCTGATCCATCCATTCGGGGCACGGATCTCCACCAGGTTTCCCAGATCCCCCTTCCAGTCGGCGTAGACGACCACTCCGTCACTGGTAGCTTGAATGGCGGTTCCGACGGGAGCGGCAAAATCTACTCCCCTGTGGGGCCTGACGGTATTCAGGATAGGGTGTCGCCGGGCTCCCGAATAGCGGGAGGAAATCCGACTGAGGGGGATGGGCTTCATGAGGAAAGCCCGGCGAACCGACTTCCCGTCCTCGTCATAGAAGGTACCGTCCCCATCGTCGTTGGGATCAAACCAGATGGCCCGGTAGGCCGTGCCCTGGTTTACATACTCGGCGGCGATGAGGTGGCTACCAGACCGCATACTGCCGTCCGGTCGGACCTCCCGTTCGAAGGTCAACCGGTACGTGTCGCCCTCACGAACCTGCCGGCTGAAGTCCACCTGCCACTGAAAGACCTTGTCCATCCGGTCCACCAGCGCTTCTCGGTTCGGTGACGGCATGTCCGCCAGGGCGGGATTGCCAGTGATGGAGTGCGAGAGGGTTCTTTCGACGGATCCCGAGACGTAGAGTGTATCGATCCAGACCGGTGTTCGGACCAGGTTCGAAGACCAGCCCGCCCCGTCCCGTACCAGGCGGACCGTCTCGTCTTTGCTCAACGTCACATCCACGCCCCGGAGCACGTCCTGTTTCGGATACCACCTGAGGGTGATCCGGCTCTCCGTCCGCATCCTCCTGGGGTTCGCCTGCTCGCGAAACGCCAGGAGGAGGGAGTTCTGATCCGACCACCCGATATCTGCCTCTGAGAGGACCTCGCCGAAGGTCTGCCCCCGCTGGAGGCTTACCATCTCCAACCGCTCGGCCGGCGCAGCGACTACCGGCTCCAACAGCCCCACCTCCGGGGGCCTCGAGGACACTAAATGCCCTATCAACAGGGAAATTCCCAACACCCCGGCCAGGCCAAGGAAGATCGTCGGGGAAAAAGGTCGAGGGATTCGGATCATTCAAACCTCAGTCCATCTGCCGCCTGATAAAGGTGGGGATGTCGAGTTCCCGGATCTGCTCCGTCGTGATGACCCGGTCCGGGAACCGCTGTAGTGGCATCTCGATAGGTTCGCTGCTCCCTCCAACGGCCACCACCCTCCGACGGACCGGTTGGGCCTGAACCTGCGCCTGCTCCTGCTCCTTGGGCTGAGGCTGGGGGGGCCGCACGAACTCGGGCCGAATCACGTTCTCTTCCCGGACATCCGACCGATCGAATCCGGTGGCGATAACCGTGACCCGAATCTGGCTTTCCAGGGTCGGATCGTGAACGGCACCGAAGAGGATCTCGGCCTCTTCTCCCGCCTCCTCCTGAATAATGCTAGAGATCTGGGATACCTCGTCAATGGCCAGGTCCATTCCCCCCGTGATATTGATGAGCACACCCTGCGCCCCTGCGATGGAGACCTCGTCGAGGAGAGGCGAGGAGATGGCTTCCTGAGCTGCTTCCTGGGCCCGGTCTTCCCCTTCCCCGAACCCTGAACCCATGAGGGCCGGGCCCCGGCAGGCCATGACGGTACGAACGTCGGCAAAATCGACGTTCACTTCACCGCTTACTCTGATGAGATCACTAATACCCTGGGTTGCATGAAGGAGTACCTCATCAGCCCGTTTCAAGGCATCCCGGAAGGAGGTCCCTTTCCCCACGACACTCAGGAGCCGGTCGTTCGGGACCACGATCATGGTGTCCACGGTCCGGCGTAACTCGGCCAAACCCTGCTCGGCCTGACGCATCCGCTTCTTACCCTCAAAGGAGAACGGGCGAGTCACGATGCCGATGGTCAGGGCCCCGAGTTCTCGTGCGATCTCCCCGACGAGAGGTGCGGCGCCGGTCCCGGTGCCACCACCCATCCCGGCAGTAACGAAGACCAGGTCGGCTCCTTCGAGGGCTTTTCTCACCTCGTCCCTGCTTTCGTGCAGAGCCTGTCGTCCGATCTCCGGCCGGGCTCCCGCGCCCAACCCACGGGTGAGCTTCTTTCCCAACTGAATCGTGACCTGGGATCTGGATCCCTTCAGCACCTGGGCATCGGTGTTGGCGGAGATGAACTCAACACCCTCCAGGTCCTCGTCGACCATTCTGTTGACCGCATTACCACCGGCTCCCCCTATGCCAATGACCTTCATGTTGGCGTTACGGGATGGGGTATCCTCGAACTCAAAGATCATCATTCCTACCTCCGGGACGTGGTGCGAGCAGACACCGTTTCGTGAAAACAAAAAAGCAATCGAGCACTGAGAGCTCCTTCCGAAACCGGGGAAGCCATCAGAAAAATTCCTTTAACCAAGCGGCCACCTTGGTCACCAAGCCGGAGGTGAGGGTGGAAGCCCCTGCCCCCGTCTCCGTGAACCTGTCGACCCCGTAGAGAGCCAGGCCCGCCACTGTGGCGAACCGGGGAAGAGCCACTGAGTCGGCCAGACCCGTCAACCCTTCCTCTGGACGGCCGGACCGGACTGGAGCCGCGAAGACCTGCTGAGCGAGCTCCACCGTTCCCTGGAGGGTCGTGGTTCCCCCCGTGAGAACGACCCCGGCACCCAGCTTGTCCAGGATCCCGGCCCGATCCAGATCCTCCTGTACCAGGCCGAACATCTCATCCAATCGCTGTTCAACGATGTGGGCAATGAGCTCCCTGGCGACGTGACGTCGTTGCCCGGGGCTTGGACCCGGGAGTTCCACGGTCTCCTGCGGATCCACCATTTGGGCGAAAGCCGCACCGAACTGCTCCTTGGCCTTCTGGGCCTCGGCGAAAGGAATGGAGAGGCCCTTCACCAAGTCGTTCGTCACCGTGAGACCACCAAACGGGAGAACCGCCACATGGCGGATCTTTCCTTCGTAGTAGACGGCCAGGTCAGTGGTTCCGCCCCCCATCTCCACCATGGCCACCCCCACCTCTTTCTCATCTTCGGTGAGGACGGCCCGGGACGAAGCCAACGGTTCAAGCACCAGTTCCTGGACCCTGTAGCCCGCCCGGGAGACAGCCTTTCGAATATTGGTGGCGGATGCCGACGCCGACGTCACCAGGTAGACCTCGGCCTCTAGCCTGGTACCGGCCATGCCAATGGGATCCTTGATCCCTCCCTGATGGTCCACCATGTACTCCTGGGGGATGGCATGGAGAAGCTCTCTGTCTGGGGGAAGAGCAATGGCTTGGGCCACCTCGTGGACTCGGGTGACGTCAGACGCCATGACCTCCTCGCCACCGACAGCCACCACCCCAGACGAAGAAAAGGCCTGAATGTGCTCCCCTGCGATCCCGGCATAAACCCGATCCACCGTGGCACCGGCCATGAGCTCGGCTTCTTTGACGGCCCGCTTTACAGACTCGGTCGTCTCCTCGATATGGGTCACCACCTCCCGGCGCATGCCGGATGTCTTGGCCTGACCGACCCCCAGAACCTTGAGGCCACCGCGAAGGGACACCTCCCCTGTGAGCTCTCCGATGACGGCAGAGGTCTTGGTGGTGCCAATGTCCAGGGCGGCGATCAGATTAGCGCGCATGGTCAGCTTCCTTCAGCCCTGCTGAATCGGACCACGACCTGGTCCTCGTATCGGAGGTCCAGGTCCATCACGTCCCCCTCCCCAAACTTTCTTCGTGCGTCCATCAGAACC
>JBDHGR010000266.1:0-6284 GCA_039589815.1 Gemmatimonadota bacterium
CGTCTCCAGTTGCTTCGCAGCCTCCGGCTCGCGGCCTTCAGTTCGAGCCCACCCGGCTCATGCAATCACGATGAGGTTCGTAGGACTCCTCAGGGGTTTTTTCTTGCCTCCCTGTTTCGCGAAAATCCCGCCCCGGCCGGTTCTCCGGGCCTCTCGAGGCACCGGGGAGTCGGCCCCAATGATAGGAGGGTGGCAGCCCCGACCGCTTCGTCGCGGCTGCGCCCTCCTCGGTCTTCGCGTTGCCCGTTATCCGCCGGCGGGCGGCACGGTCAGCGTCATGTCGTACTCCCCTAGGGTAGCCGCCAGGGCCCGCGCCCATTCGAGGGACTCCTCGGCCTCTCCCATGGCGGTGGCGAGGAGTGGCCCCGCCTCGTAGAACTGGTTCACGAGCGCGTGGCTGGGCGCCTCCCAGAACGAGCTGATGCTGCTCTTTAGGCTGCCGATGCGGGCCAACACGTTGGCAGGATCTCCCCCCCCCCGTCGCCCGAAGCCCCGCCTCCCGCCGCCGCCGGCGGGAATCGGAACCCCGAACTTCACTCTCAACTCATCGAAGGCCTCCTGGAACGAGGTGAAGTCCTCTTTTACTTCGGCCGGAACGTCCTCCATGTCGTCGATGGTGCCTGAGATGTCCACGACTTGGGCATAAACCCCGTCGAGCACACCCGCCATCTCGTTTCCACGGCCCTGTAACTCGTGGAGGCTGAGAAGCATCTCGTCGTACGCGACTCGCTCGACGCCCGCCAGATCGACGGCTGGGTCCATGATGATGGTGATCGGTTTCGTGTCGACGGTGGTGCCGTTCACCAGCAGCGCGACGTTGTAGGTACCGGGGGTGACAAAAGGCCCGGCGTTGGCGCCACCGCCTCCACCACCGAACCCGCCCCCGCTTCCCTGTTCTCCACTCAGGTCACACGGATCAACCGGCAGGTAGCCGGCGGGAGCGAGAGGTGTGGGAACGCCGGGGATCTCTGCGGAGCCTCCACCGCCACGCCCGCTGCCGGTACCTCCACCGGGTCCTGCAGCGGATCGAGGCGCCTCGATGGGCTCGTGGCGCATATCCCAGCAGAGGGTTCGGATACCGGGTTCGCGTCGGCTCTCTGGAGCGGTCACCTCGCGGATCGTCTTCCCGCGGGCATCCGAGATTCGCAGTGAGGCCTCGTCCACGCTGCCGTTCAGGTAGAACTGGATCACGGCTTCCGTCGGTGGGTTCTCGCCGACGAAGAATTGATGACCCCAGAACTCTTCGTTGCGGTCGTCCTTCGGCTTCGACTGTAGCGCGGTTGGGATCGAGAACAGTGTCGCGTCGGCCGGGGTCCCCCGTGCAGCCCTGAATTCCTGGATAGGCTCCAGGTGGTCCAGGACGAAGAGGGAGCGGCCGTGCGTTGCCACCAGCATGGCGTTGTCCCGGGGGTGCAGCGTGATCTCGTCCACGCGGACCGTGGGTAAGTTCGCCCGGAGCCGCCGCCAGCTCTGCCCCCGGTCGAGGGACAGGAAAACCCCCGTCTCCGTACCGATGTAGAGGACATCCGGGTTACGATGATCTTCGGTCAGGGTGCGCACGTTCTGGCCGGCGAGGCCCGAATGGATGGAGCGGAAGGTGGCGCCAAAATCCTCGCTCACCCAGATGTACGGCTCGTAGTCGTTGTTGAGGTGGTTGTCCACGGTGACGTAGACCCGGCCGGCCTCGGCCCAGGAGGGCACGACCTCGGAGATCCAGCCGCTGTCGGGGAAACCCGGCAGGTTCGCCGTGATGTCTCTCCACATCACCCCGCCGTTGAGAGAGACGCTCACCACACCGTCATCGGTGCCGGTATAGTAAACCCCCGCCTTGGCCGGGGATTCCGCCAAAGAAACGATGGTGCCCCAGTTCGAGATCCCGTCGTTGCGTGAGATCCGGATCTCGTCGTTTCTCACACCCATGGTCACGATCTCGTCCCGGTCGGTATTCGTGGTGAGGTCGGGGCTGACGGCCTTCCAAGAGTCACCCCGGTCGGTGGATCGGAAAACGCGCTGCGCCGCCGCCAACAGTACACCGGGATCGTGCGGCGACAGGATCATCGGCGTGTCCCAGCTGAAGCGGTAGGAGTCGCCTTCCTCTGCGTTGGTCACGTTCGTGGCGGTGGGCCGAATGCTCTTTGACTCGCCCGTCACCTTGTTTCGCCGGATCATGTTGCCGCCCTGCGATTCCGTGTAGACGATACGGGAATCCCGCCGGTCTGGAACCGCCACGAAGCCATCGCCACCCTGGATCTGGAACCAGTCATAGTTCATGATCCCGCTTCTGTGACGGGAGGCGCTGGGACCGCACCAGTTGTAATTGTCCTGCATTCCGCCGCAGATATTGTAGGGCACGTCCATGTCAAAGCTGACGTGATAGAATAGTCCCACCGGCAGGTTCGGAATGAATGTCCAGGTCTTGCTCATATCATAGGACACGGCTAAACCGCCGTCGTTGCCGGTGAGGATATGCGCTGGATTGTCTGGATTGATCCAGATCGCATGTATGTCGTCGTGTGTGGTGCGGGCCGCATCGGTCACGAACGTCGCACCACCGTCGATGGTCATGTGGAGTCCGACTCCACCGAGGTAAACCCGGTCAGGGTTCGTCGGGTCGACCACGATTTGGCTGAAGTACATAGGCCGTGGATTGGTGCGGCTCTTGAAGGTCCAGCTCTGGCCCCCGTCGTCGGAGCGGTAGACGCCGGTGATGGACTCCGGAGCGCTGCCCTCCCGACCCCCGGCCGCCGCCGTGTCTGCCCCAGCTGCCTGGCCAGGGCGCCCGCCACCCGCTTGAAGCCTCGGGCCCTCGATGAGGGCATAGACGGTGTTTCCATCCTGCCGGTATACGTCCAGGGCTATCCGGCCGAGAGGGCCGTCGGGAAGTCCGTTCCCCGTGAGTCGGGTCCAGGTGTCCCCGCCGTCCGTCGACCTCCAGATCCCGCTGCCCGGGCCGCCGCCATTCATGCAGCAGGCGTTCCGGCGGCGTTGATAGGTGGAGGCGTATAGGGTGCCCGGTTCCGTTGTCACCCTCACGAGGTCATTGGCGCCCGTGTCGTCGTCAACGCTCAGCACCTGCGTCCAGGTGGCGCCGCCGTCCGTAGTCTTGAAGATGCCCCGGTCTCCTCCGGCCCCGAAGAGTGGGCCCGTAGCGGCTACCAGGACGATCTCGTCATTGTTGGGATCGATGACGATGCGGTTGATGTGCCGCGAATTCTCGAGGCCCATGTGCTGGAAGGTGGTGCCCCCGTCGGTCGACTTCCAAACACCTCCTCCCCAGGAAGTGCTTTGCCGGTTGTTCGCCTCGCCGGCGCCGACCCACACGACCTCTGGATTCCGTTGAGAGATCGTGACGTCCCCGATGGAGATCAGGCCTTCGTTCTGGAACTGGGGTGTAAAAAGCGCCCCGTTGCTGGTGGTCTTCCACAGGCCGCCGTGAGCGGTCCCGACGTAGTAGACCGCCGGATCCTTCTCGTATACGGCCAGGTCGGCGATTCGCCCCGACATGGTGGCGGGGCCGATGGATCGGAAATGCAGGGAGTCGAATTCCTCGGCGATGGGGATCGTTTGCGTGGTCTGCCCGAACAGGGCCGAAGCATGCAACAACCCCAACAGGACGAAAAGCGGGCTCAGAACATCACGGATGCGCGGTCCCATGACATGCCTCCCGTAAGGCGTGATTGGGGAAGGACGGTTGCTGGCATCTTAGCTTGCCAGCAGCCTTTCCACACCTTTCGGATCCTCCTGACCCAGCTCGCATCCTCGCTCGTCTCGGGCCGGTTGGCCGGCGGAGCGCTTCGAGCTCCTCGACCGTCTCCGGTTGCTTCGCAGCGTCCGGCTCGCGGCTTTCGGTTCGAGCCCTTCGGCTCGATCCCCACCCGGCTCATTTGAGTAAAACATTGCGATGAAAGGTTTTAAGAGACCGGGGCTTCCGACGCTGGAGGCCCCGATTGGCTTCTGTGTGCCTGAAGTGTGCCGGATTTCGGAAGCACCGACTCGAGATGGAGGAAGCCAGGTGCGATGGCTGGTCCAGGATTCACCGCGAGAGACACCAACGCGCACCGGTTTTCAAGTTCGATTCAGGGGGCGGGTTGAGAGGTACAAAAAGGCACAAATGACCACAAAAACAGGAGAAACGGCCTCTCAGCGAGGGGCCGTTTTCTCATGACTACTCATTTGTGCACGTGGGTTACGGCACAATTACGACACAATCGGGAGGGTTGAGAGCGGATTCTGGGGAGTCGAGAGCAGGTTAATCTGCTTGCTTCAACCCCCAGTCTCCGGCGGCCCCCGATTGCTCTCAAGCATGGCCTCGCGGTCAATGATCCGACCGCCCTTGATCACCATCCAGATCTTGCGCGTGTTTCGGATGTCTTCGAGGGGGTTCGCGTCCAGCAGGACGATGTCGGCGAGCTTCCCTTCCTCAATGGCGCCGATTGAGGCTTCGGCTCCGAGGATTTGGGCCGCGTTCGACGTGGCAGCGATCAGGGCTTGCGCAGGCGACATGCCTGCGAGGACAAGCCCCTCGAGCTCCCAGTGCAGTGCAGACGGAACGTAGCCGTCATTCCCCGCGCCGATCAGAACATCGGTCCCGATCAGAGGACGGAGCTCATCGTGACGGGGCGTGGGTTGGGTAAAGTCCACCTGGCTCACCTGCTCCGGGCTTTGTTGGAGAGCGTTTAAGCGGACCTTTGGCATTATGGCCCGAGCGATCTCAGGATCGTCAAACATGCCGTGGAACCAGAAAGTCCTCCTCGCTTCCACGGTGGGAGTGACGCCAATACCAGACTTGGAGAAGAGTTGGATCATGTCATCGTGCCAAGTCCGATTGAGGCGGTGCCCGCCCTCGGGTCCACCTAGATGCTCCTTCCCGTCCATGCCCGCCGCGACAAGCGTCAGGGAACTGGCGTAGTGGCCCGTGATCCTCATTCCCCGTTCCCTGGCCTCGCTCACGAAGACGGTCGCCAACCTCAGGGGGCCAGGCACGTAAAGCTTGGCATGCTGCACTCCTAGGCCCGCTGCTAGATCCAAGGTCCTCCCAATCCCGGCGAGATCGGTTACTCCATGTCCGGCATCAGTGGTCCAAGGCCCTTCGCTCGGATAGAATTGCGGTCCGCCCAACACGAGCCTGGGACCGTCAATCACCTGAACGTCGATCGCATCCCGGAGAGCTGCTGAGCGTGCTTCCCTGGATCCGGCATCACGCACTGTAGTGATCCCAAAGTAAAGATCATTGGCCACGCGGGACGGGTGCCAGCCGTGAATATGCAGATCTATGAGGCCAGGAATCGCGATCCGCCCGCCAGCGTCGACAACCCGATTCCTCGGACCCTGACCCAGCGAACCGGAGACCCCCACCTCTGCAATGCGTCCTCCTTCGACCAGGATGTCGGCCACGGCGCCGAGGACCCCGGTCTGCGCGTCGAAGATGCGTACGTTGGTGAACACCGTTGGCTCAGGGGCATTCGGAATCTCCGTCTCGATCGGCCACCCCAGGATGTCCACGGAGCCGTCGGGACGCCGGACCCGCAGGCCATCGGACGATCGATAGAGAACCGAACCGTCCAACGCCACGGTCGGTGATACGGCCGCATCTTCTGTGATGAGTTCGATCCGAGTGACTTCGGGCCCAGAGAGTTCCGCCCGGTAGATGCGATCGTCGTACACATAGACGATGGTGGAATCAGACGCCCAATACGGGAATGTCGCCGGCTTCGGCAGCCCCGTGATCGGCGTGCTCACCCCCTCCAGCGAGACGATACGCGGGGTCCTTGCCTCACTCCCCGGCCAGTCCACGGTATCAGCTACCGCCACAAGGACTGCGTCCGAGTTGGGACTCCAGGTCGGACCCTCCTCCCCGGAGCCGTCCCACAAGCGAGCCTCACCCAGGTGGAGGGTTTCATCCGCTCGTGCGATCGCTTCGCCGGTTGCTGCTACGACCCTCAGCTGGGCATACGGCCCCCGCGACCAGGGGGGGATGTCAAGGGCCGGCTTCTCATAGTGCACGAAGGCGATGGACGAACCGTCCGGAGACCAGGATGCCCGATACTCACTGCCGGGCAACGCCGTCAATTGCCGGGTTTCACCGGTCTCCATACCCGTGACGAAGAGGTCCTCCGTGCCCTCCACTCCACCACTCCAGACGACTTCTCGACCACTCGGGGACCAACTCAGGCCCGTGGAGAAGGGATGTACGGCGGCGACCCTCTGCGGAGGGCCGTCCGTGGAAATCGTCCAGAGGTGTCCGAAGGCAATCATGCCCACCAAAGAACCATCGGGGGAGATCG
>JBDHGR010000267.1:0-6727 GCA_039589815.1 Gemmatimonadota bacterium
GCATGCATTGGGGCAAACAAGGTGGTCGACTCGAGGCGGGCGGAGACGATGCACGATCGTGAGAGGCCCACGAGGGCGCTGTCCACCGTTCTCCGTTTCCTGCTCGTATTCCTCCTCCTGCAATCTGCTCACTCGGCCGTAGGCTCCCTGCTCACATCTCCCTTGGCGGCCCAGGAAGTGTCGGGTGTCCGGGCCTCCCAGCCCATACAGATCGACGGCCGTTTGGATGAGGTGGAATGGGCGGGAGCGGGGACCATTTCCGGGTTTACGCAGCTACAGCCCACCGTCGGAGCGGCCGCTTCCCAGCATACCGTCATCCATGTCTTGTATGACGACCGGATGATGTATTTCGGTATCGACAGCCGTGACACCGACCCAGGGGAGATCTCGAGGACCATCACGCGCCGGGACGGAGAGGTTTGGGAGGACGACGCCGTCGCCTTGGTCTTGGACACCTTCGACGACGACAACAACGCCTACGTGTTCATGGTGAACTCGCTGGGCACCCAGCAGGACGAGCGTTGGGCAGACAACGGTCGTACCCGGGACGTTAAATGGGATGCCAACTGGCTGTCGGCAGGCTTGGCTGGGGACGACGGGTGGACGGCTGAGGTCGCCATTCCCTTTGAAGCGGTCCGATTCGACAGGCGAGCGGATCAATGGGGCTTCAATGCCATCCGATACATCCCACGGACCCTAGAGCAAAGCCACTGGGTTCAAGGCCTTTCAGAGTGGTTTCGGATCGCCGAGATCGGGGCCATTATGGGTCTGGACCTGACGGAGGTCGTCACCAAGAACTACACGCTCATCCCATACGTTCAATACGGTTTCACGGAGGGGCAGGAACCCGACGGGGAGGTGGGCCTGGACCTCCGATACAGTCTCTCCAGCAATCTGGGGATGGACCTCACCTTCAATCCCGACTTCGCGACCGTCGAAGCCGACGTGGAGCAGGTGAATCTCACCAGGTACGAGCTCTCGTACCCGGAGAAACGCCCGTTCTTTCTGGAGGGAGCGGAGAATTATTCCACCCGGATCAGGCCGTTTTACTCCCGCCGGGTCGGGGATATTCCTTGGGGGACCAAAATCAACGGGAAGATCGGCGCCTGGAGAATCAACGCCCTTGCGGCCCAATCCGACTCCTCGGCCACGGCTTCCAGCAGCTCAGGGAAGGACGCTTTCTACTCGGTCTTCAGGGTCAGCCGGGAAATCGCGAATGCCTCCAACGTCGGTCTCGTCGGCGCGAACCGGACCTACGATGGAGACAACCAAGGGTCTTTGGGCCTCGTGGGGACCCTTTTCTTTTCCCAGTACCTGGGCATGACCAGCCAGATCATCCGTTCCTACGGCGATTTCAGCAACGGGGCTTGGACCTTTTTCTTCCGCCCGTCCTACGACTCCCAGACCGGCCACTTCCACGTCCGGTACACCCAGGTCGGGGAGAACGTTCGGGAGAATATGAACGAGGTCGGGTTCATCCGTGACGACAACCGTCGGGAGGTGGACTCGAACCTCCGGAAGCAGGTTTGGATCAACCGGTACGGCCTCCAGGATCTGACGCCTTCGGTGAATTACAACCGCTTCTGGAGCCTTTCAGGCGATCTGCGGAGCTGGGAGGTTCGGACAAACGTCAACCTCAACTTCCTCCAACGATGGAGCCTCAAGCTCACCAACATCGAAGAATTCAAAGCCGAAGAGGAGGGGCTCTTCGAAAAGGATTTCCGAAACTCTCTGAACCAGGTCGACCTGACGTTTGACTCCAGGACCGGGAGGTCGGTTTCAGCCTATTACGGAAAGGGCAAGAACTTCGATAGCGACCTGGAAAGATTCGGTGGAAGGCTGAACCTGAAGCTGACCGATGCCCTGAATGCTACCTACAACCTCACCCGCCTGTGGTTCAGCCCGGATCCCAAAGGGCGGGGCAGTTGGATCCATTACGTCAGGGCCACCTACTACGTGAACAAGGATATGTATTTCAAGCTGTTCTACCAGTCGAAGTATGACCTGACCGGCAGCTTCTCGAACCCCCATTTCAACTTGGAAAGGGAGACCACCCAGTTCGTTTACGTCTGGCGATTCTTCCCTCCGTTCGGCTCGCTTCAGCTGGCCTATCAGCAGGGGCCTGCCCAGGTTGCGGACGAGTCAGGTACGTACAGGACCCTTTTTACGAAGCTTTCGTGGGTTTTCTGAGGTGGAGCGGTCCGGAGTGAGGCGAAGATTCCGGCCGCCCATCCGTAGTACTCGGTAGTGTCAGCCCCAAGTCAGCAGGAGGCCATCGGTATGTCCAAACTCTCGAACAGTTGGAGAATGATGAAGGCCAGCGCTACGGTGCTGAAGCTGGATCCGGAGCTCCTCGTCTTCCCCATTCTTTCCGGGATCGCCGCTATTCTCGTGACGGCGACCTTCATCGTCCCCTTCGCCTTCATAGGGGAAGGCTTCGGAGCTCTGGAGAACCTCGATGAGAACGTGGGTTACCTCGGGTACGCGGTGGGTTTCCTGTACTACGTGGTCCTCTACAGTCTCATCTTCTTCTTCAACACGGCTCTGGTGGGGGCGACCATGATCCGCCTCGACGGTGGGGATCCCACCCTCAAGGACGGTCTCAACATCGCTTTCACAAAAATGGGCGCGATCCTCCAGTACGCGGCCATCGCCGCCACGGTTGGAATGATCCTCCGGGCTCTCGAGGAGCGGGCGGGCTTTGTCGGACGAATCGTCATCGGACTCATCGGACTCTCCTGGACCCTGGCCACCTATCTCACGGTTCCTGTGCTGGTGACCAAGGAGGTCAGCGCCATCGACGCCGTGAAGGAGAGCGCGACCGTCTTTAAGCGCACCTGGGGAGAGCAGGTCGTGGCGAACGTCGGCATTGGTTTTGCCACATTCCTCATCGTCATGGCCATGGCTCTGGTGTCGGTTCCCCTCATCATGCTGGCCGCTTCCATCAACGAGGCCCTGTTGATCCCACTGGTCCTTTCCCTCCTGGGTGGTTTCGTCCTGGTGGGCGTGGTGAGTTCGGCCCTCAAGGGAATCTACTCTGCTGCTCTCTATCGGTACGCCACCACCGGGGATCCCGGTGAGCACTTCAGCGCCGCAGAGATGGAGAGGGCCTTTCGCCAGCGGAAACGGCGCTGGTAGGACTCCCAGCCCCCCGATAGCCCACGGATAGGGGAAGGCCCGGAGGCGGAGATGCCCCCGGGCCTTTTCCATTGGGTCGGAGTTCTGATGGTGAACCCCTATCGGAGCTTCGTGCCTCGCTACAGGCCCCCGCCGCTCGAGAGCTCGGGTCGGAGCATGGCGATGTAGTTCTCGAAGTGGTGAAAGGCTCCGAAGAACTGTTCAAAGAGCTCCTGGGCCCCGTCTTCCCCGTACACCTCCACGAGAGCCTCCTCCACCGCTGGATCCTCTGCCATTTCGGCCCAGGTCTCTGCGAATCCCACAAGGGCCATGGTGGGTCCCTCGGCGCCGGCTACAGGGGAGTTGACGACCCAGTAGAAGGGGAATCCCCTATCGACAATCACCTGTCGATACTTTCCGATGGCCTCGGTGAAAGCCATCTGCTGGTCCGGTTTCAGGTAGAACACGCTCACGTTGAACAGGGTGTAGGGGTCCATGTTCTCCGGAAGCCTCGAAAGTTCGTTGTTGGTTTGGTCGATGAGGCTCCAGGAATCCTCAACAAGAGGTTGAACTGTCGCCCCCCAATGGGGATCGGCCACCTGACCGAAATCACTTCCGAAATACTCGTCGAAGTCGGCCCAGGTGTGGTTGGAGGACCGGGCCATGTAGCTCCCGTTGTCTTTCCCGACAACCACCTGAAAGAACCGCCAGTCCCAGGGGTCGCCGTTGGCCTCTCTGAATTCCATGTGGGCCTTGAGAGCGGCCTCGAAACCAGCCTCCGAGCCGGCCTTCGCCTTGATCCCGACCGCCATCGTGAGGTCCTGGGCCTGGACGGGCTGTAGTGAAAAGGCGAACAGCGTGAAAACAAGAGTAGCGATGATCCAGCGGAACCTGGTCATGGTGGTGCCTCCTGACGAAAGGAACGATGGAGCGAGAACCACCGAGAGGAGGCCCTTCGCCCAACACGACCGTTCCTGCCTCCGGGGGGCCGGTGGCGGGTCGGTCAATCTCTTTTTTGTCTGGTTTAGTGATGCTGGCAGCCGATCCAGGGAATGCCAGGTAGGAGAGTATTCACCGTTCCCAGCCTATCTGCAAGGAGGCGAGGGTCGGGGTGGTAGGAAGGCAGGTAAGGCGTGCGTTGGACCGCAGTGAGGCTAGGTGCTGGATCGCAGGGTGATTAAAGCGATCTCCGCGGTGGTCCCAAGCCGCATGGGCGGGCCCCAGAAACCGGTTCCGGAGCTGAGGTAGAGCTTGGTTCCGTTGTGTACCTTCAGCCCTCGGACGTAGGGCTGTTGGAGGTAGACCAGGTAACTGAATGGCCAAATCTGGCCTCCATGGGTGTGTCCGCTCAGCACCAGGTCTACTCCTTTCTCAGACGCCTCTTCGACAATACGGGGTTGATGGGCAAGGAGGACCACCGCCCGGCTCGGATCTCGGCCTTCCAAGGCTTTATTGAGGTCGGGGCCGTGGTCGGGAGCGATCCTTCCTCCATCGTGATCGTCCACTCCGGCGAGATCGAACCCTTTTTCGGGGATTCCGATCGCTACCCTTTGGTTCCTCAGCACCCGAATCCCGAACTCCTCCAAGAGCGTTAGCCAACCGTCGAGGTCGTGGAAGTATTCGTGGTTCCCGGTGACGAAGAAGACCCCATTTGGCGCTGACAATCCCTTTAATGGCTCGACCTCGTCCCGGAACTGGGCGACGGACCCCTCGGCCAAATCTCCGGTGATGGCGATAAGGTCGGGTTGGACGGCTTGGGTTGTTTCCACCACTGAGGCCAACCACTCTCCACCGTGGACCAGGTCCAGATGAAGGTCCGACAGCTGGGCGATGGTGAACCCGTCCATCTCCGGCGGAAGGTGGGGAAGCGTGATCTCGACCCGCTTCACAACCAGTTTGGAAAGCCCCCACCAGATGGCAAAAAGGGTGGCCAAAAAGGTGGTTCCTACCGCCGCCGCTGCCACCACCCTCCACCCGAGGAGGGCCTGGGCCGGATCGGAGAACCACTGCTCCAAACTGAAGACGGTCCCGACCAACCAGCCGAGGGCTCGGAGTCCATCGATGGCCACCAGGAGGAAGAAGGTCTGGAACGCGAAGCCGAGCCAGACATAGACAGGCACGACAAAAACACGTGCTGCGTTCTTGTCCAAGATGCGACTGGCTATGAAAGAAAGTGGGATACAGAGGACGACCACGACCAAGATTCCTCCGATCCAGCCGTCCCAGGGCCCCGGGATCTCGGTTTCGCCGACCAGGCGGGCGAAGAGGTACCAGTGCACCCCGCCCATGATGGAAAGAATGATGGAAAGGAAGGTCAGGAACATCCGCCTTTTTAGCATGGCCTGGAGGTACACCCCCCTGTTGTACCGGATCCCACCAGGGTGGGAGGGCCGGGCCGGCTGACGTCAGGCATCCCTCCTTTTCTGCCTGTCGAACATAGCCATCCAACCAAACGCCCCTACGGCCCCAGCCACAGGACACACGATTATGGCCGAGATAAATCCGACGATGCTTACGGCAGAGAGCAGGAAGGCCAAGACCGGAAGGTGGGAGGTTCTGTCCGCTCCAACTTCAGCGAAGTTGTGCAAAACCACCATGAAGAAGAACCCGAGGACGGCGCCAAAAAAGAGGAGGCCGAATTTGTTTGGGCTCCTCCACCGGTGGGTGACGGCCAGGACCAGAGTCAAACCGGCCCCGTAGAGGAGGAGGATGCCGGGTGGGTTGTCTGCGATGCCCACCAGGGAGGCGGCCACCGTGAGGGTCACCGTCGCAACCAAGAAGATTATCGTCGACCCCCGGAGCGCCCGGCGCAATGGAGATTCCTTTTGGGTAGTCATCCTGAACCTCTCTCCCAACGGGTGCACAATACTTGACCCAACACTACCTCTGCCCCACTTCGTAGGGCATCGGATTGGTGACGTATTCTCAGCTTTTGATGACGTACCGCTTAGTCGTCAGGGGAGAGCAGCATGGATCGGGGAGATCTCGTGGGATTTGCACAGGCTTTGGTTCAGAGGCCCAGCTTGAGTTGCGAGGAAGAGGACGTTGCCAAGCGCACCGAAGAGGAAATGAAAGGCCTGGAATTTGATGAAGTCCACCTGGACCCTTTCGGCAATGTGATTGGAATCATCCAAGGGGCCGAGCCGGGTCCGACTCTGCTTCTTCGGGTCCGACTCTGCTTCTTGACGCCCATACCGACACGGTTGATGTCACCGGCGGCGTCCCTTGGGAGAGGGATCCTTTCAGCGGAGAGGTGGCGGACGGTTATTTGTACGGTAGGGGAAGTGCTGACATGAAGGGAGCCCTGGCGGCCATGGTCCACGGGGCGGCAAGAGTGGATAAGTCCAGGATCCGGGGCCGAATTGTCGTGAGCGCCTCTCCCATGGAGGAGGTGCTGGAAGGGGTAGCCCTTCGGGAGGTGATGAAGGCCTTCCCGCCTGATTATGTCGTGATCGGGGAAGCCACAGACCTTGATCTGGCCCGGGGAGGGAGGGGGAGGGCGGAGATCCATCTGGAAGCTTTTGGCGTGCCGACACACTCCTCGGCCCCTCATCTGGGGCGGAACGCCGTGCTGGATATGATGAAGGTTGTGAGCGGACTCGAGAGAGCG
>JBDHGR010000268.1:0-9401 GCA_039589815.1 Gemmatimonadota bacterium
GAGTTCATGCAGTTGAGTGCAGGGTCACTGGCCCTCGCCGCCCTCGGGTGCACGGAGCGTCCGTCAACGGACCGCGACTCCACGCTCACTGTGGCCCTCCCGGGCCGCGAGCGGATGGTTCAGCTGTTCAGCGACGATTCCACGATGTATCTCGTGTTCCTTCAGCTGGTGGATCGGAACGCGGAAGGCGAGCTGGAAGGGCGGCTGGCCGAACGGTGGGAACACTCACCGGACTACCGCACCTGGACGGTCCACCTCCGCCAGGGCGTCCGTTGGCACGACGGAGTCCCCGTGACCGCCCACGACGTCAAGTTCACTCTGGATCTCCTAAGTACTGATGCGGTTTATTATGCGCGGCCTGGTGATTACGCCGTGAGCGTGCTCGACGACACCACTTATAGGATCGAGTATCACCGGGAGGGCCAGGGCCTGGATGGAAGGGGCAGCCCACTGGACGACTATACGGTCTACTACCCCAAGCACCTCCTCCAACAGCTCGATCCAGAAGAATTCGGTACCTGGGAGTTCTGGTCCCAGCCGGTGGGAAACGGCCCGTACCGGTTCCTGCGACAGCAGCCGCGGACAATGATGGAGTTCGAGGCCAACCCGGACCATTACCGGGGCAGGCCATCGATCGAGCGCGTAGTCGTCAAGTTCACCAGCTCTGACGTGACCGAGCTGTTGAGCGGCGACGTGGACGCAGTCCAACGCGTGACTCCGGAAACGGTGCTAGCACTTTCCGGAAATGATCGCTTTCACACGTATGACTTCAGCGACAGTTGGGGAAACAAGGTGATCACCTGGAACCTGCGTAACGAATTGTTCCGCGACGCCAGCGTTCGCCGGGCCCTGACGCTGGCTATCGACCGCGTCGAATTGCGTCAGGTCCTGAACTTCCCAGCAGACCTCCCCATCTTCGATGTTCCACTTTCGCGTGGGCAGTATCGTCGGGGAGAAGTGCCCGATCCGCTTCCGTACGACCCCGAGCAGGCCAAACAGTTGCTCAACGAAGCCGGCTGGCAGGACCGAGATGGGGACGGCGTGCGGGAGCGCGGTGGCAGGCCGTTCCGATTCACTTTACTTGCTCCGGGTGATCGGGGGCGAGAGGGGGAAGCCGTCTACGTGCAGAGCCAGCTCCGCCGAGTGGGTATCGACGTGGAGATCCAGACGATGGACTGGCTGCTTGTTCGCCAGCGGGTGCAGGGGAGTCAGTTCGAGGCAGGCCTGTTCATCGTGACTGCGTCGCTGGACAGCGGAATGGGGATCCGACGGGGCTTCGGTGAAGAGTCCTTCACCGGATACGCCAATCGAGACGTCATCGCGCTCTTGGACGAACTAGAGAGCACCCTTGATCCGAATCAGGTCGACCGGATTTACCGGCAGCTTGCACCGTACTTCGAGGCGGACCTACCTGTGACGTTTCTTTATCCCAACATGTGGACGTCGGTGGCCGCTCGACGGGTCCGGGGGCTGAGTTCGCCCTATCGCGCCGATCCCCTTCAGTACATGGATGAGCTGTGGCTGGAGGAGGAGGGCGGATAGAGCAATCGGTTCCATCCTGAAGCGGTTCATACAGGCGATCTCATTAGGGGCTGACCGGGCTGGAAAGGGCATCTACTTCGATTAGACAATCCGAGTTGCGCCAAAAGGAACGCCTCACCCAGGCCCTGGCTGATCGGTATCGCGTTGAGGGGAAGATCGGTTTCGATGGTGGTGAATAAAGGGTGGGGGCAGGGTGTGGCGAGGTGGTCCGACTGAATCTGAGGCGGAGGCCGACACAAGGAGAGATCCGATGGAAGCCTATCCGAAGCTACGACCGTGGTGCAAATCTGTTCTTCGCGTGATGTCTCTAGCCGTCGCTCTGAGCGTGCTAGGCACCGCAAGCCCTATCGCCCTACACGCCCAGGGCTTTACCACTGACGATCCCGTGATCCGTCAGATGTGGGTGGCCGGGATGGAAGAGTCCCAGACCGAGGCCCTGGCCCAGGTGCTGATGGACTCGATCGGCCCAAGATGGTCGGGCACGCCGAACCTCACCGCCGCTGAGAATTGGCTGCTCCGGACTTACGCAAGCTGGGGCGTTCCGGCACGAAAGGAGCAGTACAGAACCTTCCCCGGCTGGGATCAGGGAATCCTCCACGTGGACCTGATCGCCCCGCGAGTACAGAGTCTCGAGGCAAAGATGTGGGTCGGCAGCCCGAGCACGGGTGGACCCGTGGAGGGCGATGTGGTCGCGCTCCCCATGATTGCGTTAAGGGATAGTGAGCCTTCGCAGTGGCTCCCGCTGGTCCATGACAAATGGCTGCTGATCTCGCCGCCAGAACCGACGTGCCGGCCGGACCAGAACCTCGAGAAACTGGCCAGACCGGAGACCGTGGAACGCTTGAAGGCCATCAGGGACGAAAACAACCAAATCTGGCGCTCGTTGTGGCGGGATTCGGAGCTTCTGGAGGAGGCGGTCGTCGAGGCCGGCGCCCTTGGGACTATTGTATCCCAGTGGTCAGGGGGCTGGGGGACCTTCAAGGTGTTCAACGTACATCCTGATCATCCTATTCCTTTGCTCGTTCTCTCCTGTGAGGACTATGGCCTGGTCTACCGGCTGACGGAGAACGACCAGAAACCGAAACTGAGGGTTGAGGCCGAAGCCGAGAAACTCGGCGACGTACCGCAGTTCAATGTGATCGCCGAACTAAAGGGGGCTGAGCTCCCGGACGAGTACGTCGTGCTCTCAGCCCACCTCGATTCCTTCACCGGTGGAACGGGCGCCACCGACAATGGGACCGGCACGATCATGATGCTCGAGGCCATGCGTATCCTCAAGGAGACCTACCCCAATCCCCGACGCACCATCCTGGTGGGCCACTGGGGAGCTGAGGAGTTCGACTTCGGTGGCTCTCGTGGTTTTCGGGACAATCACCCGGAGGTGGTAGAGGGCATGCAGGCCCTATTCAACCAGGACAACGGCACGTGGCGCATCGATCGTATCGGAGGGCAAGGCTTTCTGTATGCTGGGCAGTACCTCGGCCGCTGGCTCTCGCTCGTACCTCGAACGATAAGCGAACACATCAAAATCGTGTCTCCCGGTGGAGTGCCAGGGGGCAGCGACCACCTGAGCTTCGTTTGCGTCGGCGCTCCAGCCTTCACCTTGGGCCGGCTTTCGGTGAGAAACGGCTCGCCCACAGACGACTATCGGCAGTACACCCACCACACCAACCGGGACACGTATGACAAGATTGTGTTCGACGACCTCAAGGAAAACGCGACACTGGTGGCGATGCTTGCCAATCATGAAGCCTGTCGTCCCGCACCGGTGCGGCAGCATGAATAGCAGCAGGTCGCCCTCCGGCGGTTCAGAACCTGACTCGAGCCGAGTCGACGGTTGGTCGAGGACCTTTATGAGTCCGACTGCCGATCTGCCTTCATTCTAGAGGGTTCTGGGGCCTGCGCACGTCTTGCCCGGGTTTTCGCACATTTCGGGGAGCACGATGCGGCCATCGACCTCCTGGAGGAGATCCTGCCGGCTCCGTCGTGGTACACCGTACATATCCTCGAGATCGATCCCATCTGGGACCCCTCCGTGACCATCCCCGATTCCGGGCCCTCTTGGAGGAATACGCGGATGACGTGGAGCATTGAAAGGGGGGTTCGGATCCAGGCAATAGTGTGGGCAATATCGGATGGACACAGGTAGACATTCCTGGCCAACCAGGGGAGGCGGAAACCCAAAGGGTACGCAGGAATAGATGGGTTTAGCCACATAAGGACACTTCGGGACTGAACTGCAAAACCTCTGGGATAAGGCCCTTGCGGGGTAACGGCCCGCCCCCGGCACAAATCCCTCCAGTGCCACAGGTCTGGTACGGATTTCTCCTTGCCCCCCCCTTACCCACGCGACATTCTTCCTCTCAACTGAGGAGGCTGAAATGAATCGCTCAATCTCCGTGGCAGCTTTTGCGTTCGGTTACCTACTTCTCGCCCTGGGGCTGGCCGCACCCGGCTATTCCCAGGAGGTCACGGAGTACGGGCCGCAAAACGGGACTCTCGTGATCGTCGGGGGCGGCGCCACAACCGAGATCATGGAGCGGTTCATCGAGTTGGGGGGCGGGGCCGAAGAGGGGCGGTTCGTCATCGTGCCCACTGCCGATGGGAACTACGACCGAGAAGGGAACCTTAGGGTCTACCATGAGGAGCGCGTGTTGACCTCCTGGCGGAACCGGGGAGTCCAGAACGTATCCATGCTTCATACCCACAATCCGAGCGTCGCCGACACGGATGAGTTCGTGGCTGAGCTGATGCAGGCGACAGCAGTGTGGTTCAATGGGGGCCGCCAGTCCAACATTGTAGATTCCTACGCCGGGACCCGCACCTACGATGAGTTCCACGGGGTGCTGGAGCGCGGGGGCGTCATCGGCGGGAGTTCGGCCGGTGCGACCATCCAGGGGGAGTACCTGGTCCGGGGCGGTACCGAGGGCTCTCAGATCGTCATGACGGAAGAAGAGGAACATCAGCTTGGATTCGAGTTCCTTCGTAACTCAGCTATCGATCCACACGTGGATTCCAGGAACCGATGGGACGACCTCATTCCCGTCGTCGAGGAGCAGCCTCACCTGTTCGGCATCGGTCTCTCGGAGGGCACCGCCATCATCGTCACCGGGGACATCTTCGAGGTCATGGGCAAGTCGACGGTCGCCGTGCATGACAACACCCGGGCGTATCCGCCGTGGGAAAGGTCGTATTTTATCCTGGCACACGGCGACGTTTACGACATGAAGGCCCGTCGAATCGTGACCCTTGCTGTGGGTGGTAAAAACCCCATCTGAGACCATGCGGAATCCGCCTCCTCTCTATGAGGGTGCCCTCACCATCGAGATGGTCGAGGACTCAACGAACGCCATGGAGGTCAAGATCACGGAATGCCTCTGGGCCAGGACTTTCAGGGAAGCTGGCGGGGCCGACATCGGCCATGCGCGCATCTGCCATCCTGACTATACCTTCGCCGAAGGTTTCAACTCCCAAGTGAGGATGATACGCACGAAAACGCTGATGCAGGGTCACGACTGCTGCAATCACCGCTGGGTTGTCGAGTAATAGCTGGCTTAAGGCTAGCGGATGCCCGCTCACTACCTCCTGCAAGGCCTGAAGAAAAGCAAGCTCCCGCAGTGCGTTATCGCGTATTCGACCGGTTGGGTACGAAGTGACTGTCAAAGTCTGTAGCCATTCGAACGTTTCAGCAGTGGAACCCCAAGCCCGGTGGGGGCCACGATTTTGGAAAGGAGCCTGGGATGGGTGAGTCCAGCTTCCGGGGTGTTTTGACGAAACGGGGCCCGGAGATGGTCATCGAGGCGTTCTTCATCGTATTTGCGGTGATGGTTGCCCTGGCAGTGGACGAATGGAGGCAAAGCCAGGAACTGAGGGCACAGGCTGAACAGGCTAAGGCGGCAGTGCTCTCAGAGTTGGAAGCGAACCAGTCCGAGCTGAGGATCGGCGGACCCAGCATGGCGGCGATGCTCGAGCGGGTGTCGGAAACGGTCCAGCGCCTCCGCCGGGGAGAAGTGATCACGGCTCTGGCCCTGAGCGGGGAGCTCCCCGACTTCTCGGATGCGGCTTGGGAGACGGCAAGGGTCACCGGAGCGGTTGCCCGAATGGACTATGAGTGGGTTCTCCAGACGGCCCGGGTTTACCAGGTCCAGGCGCTGACCCTGGACCTGCAGAGGGACGTTCTGACAACCATTGGAAGCCTCGCAGTCCGGCCCCTGGAGTTGGAGCGAGCCACCGACCTGCAGGGGCAGCTCATGATCCTGACCGAGGTTCACAACCAACTAGGCGAAAGGTACGAGGACCTGGAAATACCTCTTGGGCAAACGGAGGGCCTGGAATCCGACCCAACGATTTAAATCTCCCGGGGTCCATGTTCGTGCCGGTGGCCAGATCGATTGATCTGGAACGTTTTAGTGGGGACGCAAAGGAGCTCTCTGTGGTTCCACCTCCGTCCCACAGCCGACGCAGAACTTCCAGTCGAGCCTGAGCTGCTCGCCGCACGAAACGCAGGGAACGCGCCTCAGGTCGCTTCCGCAAGACGGACAGAAGCCCACCCCGGTCTCCTGAGGGAGAGGTTCACGGCAGGAAAGGCAATCCTCGAAGTGCGGCAGATCCTTCTTCTCATCCCCGGACAGAGGCTCTTTTAGCTCCACAGGCGAACAAAAGCGTACCCCGGCAGTAAGGAACTCACGGAATATCCCCGGATCGGAGTTTCGGGAATCGACGTGGCGTTGGACCCGTTGCCGGTCGGCAATGGATTCCATTTCGAGGAACCCTCCGTGTCCGGCCAGAAGCCGAAGTAGAGTCTGCTCATACTCGTTCATCGATTCGACCCCCAGTTCGTCATGGCGGGCCTGAAAAGGGACCAGGTCGTAATAGATCTCTTGAACGGTAAGTGAAGCGTTCGGATTCCCCAGGTACTTGGATCCGACTTCTCTGACCAGGACCCGGTGGAAACGGTGCAGCGCTTCTTGTTGGTCGGCCATCATAAGTTGGGTTCCGATCCAATCAGTGTGGGTTGGCGGGGAAGATCTTCGATGAGCTGACCAGGGGCAAGGGGCATGCCTTCCAGAGCGAATGCGCCTCAATTCCCTGAAAAGTGATGGTTTACGGGGTGAGAGCCACCGCGTGGTGAGGGCTGACGATTCCCCGGAAACGCGGCACGAAAGCAACACTGAGCCGCAGGACAGCCACGTCGCCAATCAGGGTGGACAGGCCCCCGCCGGCCGAAACCCAAGTGGCCCGGGGCGAATTGGACATTTGACTTCCTGCGGTTGAGGAACGTATGATTCTTGCATATCCAAACTGAACCTTCCGAATCCAGAGTTGCGGCCCGACCCGGCTCCGGGTTTTCCCCTGTCGAGGTTTCATTGGGGGAAATCTTTCCGCGTTGGTGACGTTTCTGGATCAGTTTCTCGTTCTGCCCCCGTGTCCGGGTAATCGGCGGGGCCACGGATCTCCGTATGACGGAAGAAGAGGTCCGAGTATGAGGGAGGACCTGGGTTACTTCTTCGTTGCCCGGAACAACCTCCAAAACGTCCCAGCTGTACAGTCGGCCCGATGGCCGCAAGGAGGCACCTGATGACACAGCTCGTCAAATCGTTCTGGGCTGATGAGTCCGGACAGGGTCTGGTGGAGTACGCACTAATCCTCGCGCTGGTGGCGATCGGTCTCTTCCTGGTCCTCGTCTTCCTCCGGGATGAGATCGGAAACATCTTCGTCAACATCGGAAACAAGCTCAAAGAAGCTCCGACAAACTCCTTCACCACTCCTAGCTGATGGATTCTAAGGTCGGATTGCCGGACCTTGTAGGGATGGTCTTGGGGGGGTTGGCAAATCCGACCTGGTGATGGTCAGGCCACGTCAAAGGAAAAGCGGCGGCTCCTTCGGGGGCCGTCTCTTTTTTTCTGACGATGGATGGCCTCAGCGCACCTGCCCAAACCCATGAGACTGGACCCGGTCTCGTCCCGGGGGGCCAGGTCTCCCGCAAAACTCAAGGCCGGGAAATGGCGAGTCAGTTGCAGGGTTTCCTTAGTCTGATTAAATAGTCTGGAGTCTTCCCACAACCCAGGAGGCTCTATGAGGCCCGCTGCTCTGGCTGTTCTGCTTCTCGTGTTCGCTTGCCAAACCGCTCCACCGGAAATGACCGAGGCCGAGATCGCTCAGGCAGAGGCTGAGGTTTTGGACGTCATGGAAGGATGTTTTGAGGGTTTCCGGCAGGGGAACGCGGACTTGGTAATGGCATGCTTCCACCCCACGGCCACTGCCTGGGTTTGGAACTCTGTCCCGCGCGACTATGCGAGGGTCAGAGAACTGACGGATAACTGGTTCGAGGCCAATGAATCCTGGGATGGCGGATGGACCGAGACAACGGTGAAGGTCCTGAACAGGGATGCGGCCATGTTTCAGGGGGTCTACGAAGCCACCCTTACATACTCTGATGGGAGGATCGTCCGTTTCCCTGGAAACGCGAGTTGGACGCTCCTGATGGAACGGACGGACGACGGGTGGAAGGGCACGATGGGTGACAATGGTAGTGGTGCCGGCCTGAGGATGGACAGAGTTTTCGGGGTCTACGACATAATTTCGTTTTTTGGAGAAGACTGGACCACCCCAGGCGGACCGAGTGGGACCTATGAGATGAGATCCGACGGGAACTCCGTTCTCACGATTTCCATTCCCGACCAGCCCCAGGAGGTGAGCGAGGTAACGTATTCCATCGGGGACAGGATGGTGGACGGATGCTTCACTTATGGAAGCAGGGACGAGGACGGGAATGAGTATACCGGCACCATCTGCGAGGAAGTGTTCACCGTCGAAGGTCCTGAGGGCATAGGAATCCTGCACAAACGGCAATAACCCACGATCTCACAGCCCTCGGTGCGAAGTGATGTGCCGAGGGCTTATTGTGTGGGTATATCATACAGGGTAATCCGGTTTAGGGAGTCAACTCGGAGGCCACGATGAAGTGGGAGTATAAGACATTGCTTTGGGATGCAAGGAAGGGTGTGTTGGGTGGGAACATCGACAGACAAGGCCTCGAGGACCAGCTGAACCTCCTGGGGGGAGAGGGTTGGGACCTTGTATCGGCATCCAGCCCCAACATGGAAGGAGGTTCAACGCGTAACCTCGTGGTCATCCTCAAACGACCGGTCCCGACAGAGTGAGACCCGGAAGGCCGGACGTGGTTCAAAGACGCGACCTCTGCGAGGAGCGGCGACTGCCGTCCGCAGCTCAATCCGCCCCGGCCTAGAGGTGATCATCTCTCGGACAATCCGCTGCATTGATTCCACATCCCGCAGTAGGCCGCCCACGACCGGGACAGGAAGATGGCGGCGCAGAATCGGCTCCCAACCCCTGTAAACTCCTGGAAAAGCCTAGGATAAGGTCAGTTTGACAAGTATTTCCCCAGATGCGTATGATCTTTGCATTGCTGAACCAGGTTAATCCCTCGCCCATTCCCGAAAGGGCACCCCGGTCGAAAGGCCGGTTCGCAAAGCCAGGGGCCTTCCCAAGGCGGCCCAGCTACCGACAAAGGGGCTTTTCGTAGCTTCAGCTATGGAGGCACCTATGAGGAAAACCATCCCCCCACTTTTTCTCTTAGCCTCGGTGTTCGTATGGGTTGCGTGTGATACGGAGCAACCCACGGCTCCTGGTGATGTTGACGCTTCGTTTGCGATTTCGGATGCTGTGCATGCTGGCGGCAACTCACATTTCTATTGGTTACCGCCTATGGTGCCTCCACCGGGTCCGAACACCAAAGGTACTTTTGATGCGTCGCTTTCCCCGGAGGTGTGGATCTGGTGTTGGGAGAACTGTCCCCCGGGTGGACCCCTCGCCGTCTACTCGAGGACATCGGGTCC
>JBDHGR010000269.1:0-6224 GCA_039589815.1 Gemmatimonadota bacterium
GCACGGACCATGGCGTTCGTTCGACCCGGGTCCACCAACCGAACCGCCGAGATCGTCGTCGCCGAGGTCGGTCAGGCCGACGGCCGAGTCGTGGCGCGGCTCCCCGATCCCGACGGGGCCCAGCTGGCCCCGAGGATCGCGCCCCGGCTGTCTTTGCAGGGTGACAAAGTCCTCTATGTCGTGCGGCAGTCGCGGGCAAGTACCCCACCCACGGACGCCATCTGGATCGCCGGGGCCGATGGGGCCGGAGCCCGTCGTGTGGCCACTGCGGCAGGAATCCGCAGCGCGATTTGGGATCCGAGAGGTAGGCTCATCGCATACACCGTAAGTACGACGGACGGGCCGACCAACGCGCTGCGAGTAGTTGACGTGAGCACGGGGGAAGACCATGAGCTCCCGGTGCCCAATGACAACCATCTCCTAATCGTCACGGACTGGTCGCGGGACGGGCACTTCATCGGATACATGCGGCTGGAAACCTGGTGGGAGTACTGGGCAGTGCAAGGGTTGCTCAGCGGCGAGCGGTAGTCGGGTTGCCACCGGGTAGGGGTGGCCGGTGGCCACGAGGAATGCCCCGCCGCTCTTGGCAAGCGGCGGGGCTTAACTGGGTAGAACGGAGGGGGTGGGACTCGAACCCACAAACGCTTGCGCGCGCCGGTTTTCAAGACCGGTTCCTTAGCCATTCGGACACCCCTCCAGGTGCCTTCAAAGATGAAGAAACTGCAGCGAGGGATCAATCGGGCTCGGCGGGACAATGAGTCCCACGCGTTTCCGCGGAAACGTCGGGAAACGGCCTCCTGGGCCAGATTTAACGAACCGCCTTTCCACGGACCAGCCCGAGTCAATGTCGGGGCTGCCGGTTGCACTGGCCGTAACCCTACGCAGACTTGAGCCGTAGCGGGGATCAATCGGGGGAGGCATCCGTGTCGCCCGGAGCGATTCTTCGGCGCCGTTTAGTCAGGGCCTACTCACGAGTGCCCGGCAGCGTCGTCGGTTAAGCGACGGGCGGAGACGGGTGCCTTCCCCAGACAAAGCTTAGTGCCGGAACAGCCTCCGGCCCGTGAACACCATCGCGATGCCGTGCTCGTTGGCTGCGGCGATGACCTCTTCGTCCCTCATTGATCCGCCGGGCTCGACAATTGCCTTCACTCCCGCCTCGGCAGCCGCATCCACCCCGTCACGGAAGGGGAAGAAGGCGTCCGATGCCAGGGCAGCTCCCTCCAAGTTCAGGCCCGCCTCTCCGGCCTTCCGAACCGAGATCTTGGACGAGTCCACCCGGCTCATCTGTCCGGCCCCGATGCCAAGGGTCGCGCCATCCCGGGCCAGGAGGATCGCGTTGGACTTCACCCCGTACACGGCGGCCCAGGCGAAGCGCAGGTCGTCCGTCTCGGCCTCCGTGGGCGTCCTCTCGGTCACTACCCGCCATTCTTCCCCGTCAAGACCGTAGTAAGGCGGATTGGGAGGCCCCTGCATCAAGACCCCGCCGTAGACGCTCCGGAAAACCTTGGCCTCGGGAATCCGGCTGTGAGCCGCAAGGAACCGGCCCGCATTTCGCACTTCCTCTGCGGCATCATCCCACCACCCCATTCCCGCCGGCTCCAACTCGGAAGCCCCGGTGGACCCTGGTAGCGTCAGCAGCCGAAGGTTCTTCTTCTGCGTCAGAACCTCCATGGCATCAGCGTCGTATCCCGGCGCCACGATGCACTCCACGAACAACTTGGAGAGAGCCTCGGCCGTGGCCAGGTCCACGCTTCGGTTCAGGCTGATCACCGACCCAAAAGCACTCACCGGATCCGTGGCGAGAGCCTTCTCGTACGCCCCAACGACGGTATCCCCGATGGCCAGCCCGCAGGGTGTGGTGTGCTTGATGATGCAGACGGCAGGCTTAGGGGAGAACGCAAAGGGAGAGAGGGCCAGTAGAGCCCCGTCCAAGTCCAGGAGATTGTTGTAGGAGAGCTCTTTCCCGTGGAGCTGGGAAAGGCCCGCCAGGCCGCCTTCAAAGCCCGGGTACGTGTAGAAGGCCGCGGCCTGATCCGGATTCTCACCGTAGCGGAGGGTTTGCCGACGCGTGGCCGAGACCCCTAGGGTTTCTGGGAAGGCACCCGTTTCCTCCTCGCCGGCAGGCCCGGCGGCATCTGTCACATGGGCACCTGCCTCGCCCAGGAACCGTGCGATGGCGTCGTCATAGTCGCTGACGTGCCGGAAGACCTTGGCTGCCAGGCTTTCCCGCAGGTCCGCTCCATTCCCTTCCCCATCAAGAGAGGCCAATACCGAACCATAGTCCGCCGGATCCACCACCACCCATACGTCTCGGTAGTTTTTTGCCGCGGAGCGTATCATGGTAGGCCCACCGATATCGATCTTTTCGACGGCCTCCTCCGGGGTGACACCAGGTTTCGCCACGGTCTCCCGGAAGGGATAAAGGTTCACGGCAACCAGATCGATGAGGTCGTACCCTTGGGCCCCCAGCGCCGCCAGATCTTCCAGGTTGTCTCTGCGGGCCAGAAGCCCGGCGTGCACGGCAGGATGAAGGGTTTTCACCCTCCCATTCATCATCTCCGGGTGTCCGGTGATCTCCGCCACCTCGATCACGTCCAGGCCGGCGTCCCGAAGGGCCCGGGCCGTTCCGCCCGTGGAGAGGATCTCCCAGCCTCGGTCAACCAGCCCACTGGCGAAATCCTGAATTCCGGTCTTGTCGGAGACGCTGAGAAGAGCACGCTTCTTCATGAGATGTTCACACCAATCGTGAAGGTTTGAATGGAGAGCGGCACGCAAAGGCCGCTCCCGAAAAGGGGTTCTGACACCCGATGCAGGATTCTACTACCGCGCCGCGCGGAACGCAGCCTCAATCTGGCCTGCGACCTCGTCCGGGGAAAAGGCCTCCTTAACCATGATTGCCTCTCCGGGAAAGGCGAGGCGGGTCAAGGGTTCGCCCCTTTCCACCGCTCGACACAGATGGTCTGCGGCCAGAGGATAAAGGATATGCTCGACCTTCAGGACTCGGGCGGCCAGGGTGTCGGCGCTGTCCCCCGGCAATACGGGCACGGGCCACTGGGCGAGGATTGCCCCAGTATCATATTCCTCGTCGACGAAGTGGATCGTCGGGCCGGAGAAGGTCGCTCCCGAAGCCAGGACGGCCTCGTGGACATGATGGCCCCACATCCCTTCCCCACCGAACGCCGGCAGGAGGGCCGGGTGGATATTCAGAATCAGTTTGGGGAAAGCTTGGACCACCACCGGAGGCACCAGGCGCAGGTACCCCGCCAGGAGAATTACGTCGATCTCGTGGTCCTCCAGCACCTCCAGCGTCTCCAGGGCCACCGCGTCCATTGGCCGCCCTTTCACCGGGATGATTCTCGTGGCGACGCCGGCCTCTTCCGCTCGCGCCAGGGCACCCGCACTCGAGCGATCACTGATGAGGAGTTCGATTCGCCCGGGCCCGTCGCCGGTCTGATGATCCAAAAGGGACTGGAAATTCGAGCCTCCGCCAGACGCAAAAACCGCCACGGACACGCTCATCAGGGCCTCCTCGAGTCAGCTCGTTCCAACTGGGCCACACCGCCATTCGGACCACCATGAATCGCCGGCCGGACGCCCGGCTCTCCCTAAGCCCGCTCCCCTCCGTACTGTCCCACCAGGAACGGGTTGGTCCTTCGCTCCCAGCCTACAGTGGTCTCGGGTCCGTGGCCAGTGAGGAGGCGAGTTTCGTCGGGAAGAGACAAGACCTGTGACCGTATGGAAGCCATGAGCTGATGGTAGTCACCACCGGGCAGATCGGCTCTTCCGATGGCTCCCAGGAAGATTACGTCCCCGACCAGAGCCACGCCCTCTTCTTGGCAATAGAGGATGACATGTCCCGGAGCATGCCCGGGAGCATGGCGAATCTGGAAACGGCACTCCCCGAAGGTGAGCTCATCGCCGTGGGCCATGCCGTCGGTGGGCCGTGGTAGAAGCCCCACCGAGGGAAGGTCGAACGCCCGTGCCTGCATCTCGACAGCCTCATAGAGGGGACCGTCAGCCTGATGGAGGAAGATGGGAGCTTCAGGAGCGATTTCCCGGATGGCCGGCACCCCTTCCACATGATCAAGGTGGGCGTGGGTGAGGATGATGGCCTCCAGCGCGATCTCCTCATCCTGAATGACCCTGGCCATGGGCAAAGCAGAAGCCCCGGGGTCGATGGCGATCCCGGGGCCTTTCTCTCCGCACACAACAAGGTATCCGTTCTCCGCGAAATCTCCACCGGAAAACGTCTGAATCCGGATCATAAAAGTGAACTCTTCTGGGTTAGGCCCATCTCTTGGTTAGGCGCATCCACAACCCTCGGACCGGACGCCGGCCATCTCCAACCGTTCCTGTTCCGGTGTCGGAGCCTCCCAACCACCGGAGACCTCGAGCATACGCTGGAGGGCAGTCTCGGCTCGGGCCCTGATGTCCTCGGGCATGGTGACTTCGAACCTGAGGTGGTCGAGAGACCAGGCGAGCTTCCCGAGGGTGTTGGCCTTCATGTTCCCGCAGATGGCCGCCTTGGAAAGCGGGACGAAGGTCTTCTGGGGATACTCCTTCTGAAGTTTGTCGACCAAGCCCCGCTCGGTCCCGATGATGAGCTCGTCATGCTCGGCCGCCATCCTGACCATGCCGGAGGTCGAAGTCACAACGTCGGCCTCGTCCAGGAGCTCCTGGCGGGCCTCCGGATGAATCACTACCAGGGCGTTGGGATGGTCTTCCTTCGCGAACTCCAGCTCGTCCAAGACCATGTCGTCATGGACGTGGCAGTAGCCCTCCCACGGGATGATGTTGTCCCGACCCGTTTGATCGATCACCCACTGGGCCAGATTTCGGTCCGGGACGAAGATGATGGGGCGGTCCTCGGGAATGGTCTCGACCACCTGGACAGCGTTGGCCGATGTGCAGCAGATGTCCGATTCGGCTTTCACTTCCGCAGAGGAGTTGACATAGGTCACCACCGCCGCTTCAGGATGCCGGGCTTTGAGATCTTTTAGCCCCTCGCCCGTGACAAAATCGGCCATGGGACATCCTGCCCCAGGATCCGGCATCAAGACCATTTTTGTCGGGGAGAGGATCTTGGCCGTCTCGGCCATGAAGTGCACACCGCAGAAAACGATGATGTCCGCGTCTGTATCCGCCGCTTCCTGGGAAAGGGCCAACGAATCTCCCACGAAGTCGCTCACATCCTGGATATCGATCTTCTGGTAGTTGTGACCCAGGATGACTGCGTTCAGGTCCTGCTTCCGCCCCTCAATCAGCTCGAAGAGCTCCTCGGTGCCGAGGTCCGCATACTCTCGAGCCGTTCTATACACGGCGCGCGCGGGTCGTATCATGTCTCTCTCGGACTCGCGGGTGAGACTCCTTAGCTCAAGTGGTGAAGGAGCTCCCGCAGCCGCAACCTCCCGAGGCATTGGGATTCTTGAAGGTAAACCCGGAACCCATCATGGTCGTGACGTAGTCGATCTCCACGCCTTCAAGGTACTGGGCGCTGAACGGATCGACAAAGACCTGCAAACCTTCGAGCTCCAAGATCTCGTCGTCGTTCTCGGGAGCGTCTTCGATATTCAGACCGTACTGGAACCCGGAGCATCCGCCCGGCAGCACCGCTACCCGGAGCCCAGCTCCCTCGGCTGCACCCTGCTCGGAAAGGAATTGTTGAACCGTGCTGACGGCCGTAGGGGTCAGATTAATCTGCATTGTACAACGTCCTCCAGAATGTTTGGTTCACCTCGACACCAGCGGCTTATTGGTACCCGAAGCTCCCGTTGCCGGTTCCCGTACAAATGTGGGTGAAAACCAAGACCCACCAAGCTATTCCTGGGCACCCAGAGGGTCAAGATGCCTGTTGCCGGGATACTTTTTCCCTCGTGCAAGATCGGGGCCGGACCGGCAACGCCGTTTTGGCAGTATGCAGGCTATTCGGACACGATGATTTTGGCTGCTTGGAGCAGGTCGTCTACGGCCTGGAAGACCTCCGGAAGGTTCTGCTCCTCGCGAGTGCCGTATCCCGTCCGTACCAGCACCCCGTGCCCGCCGAGCTCGAGGGCCGGGAGTACATCCTGAATCTTGTCCCCGACGAAGTAGGAAAGGGTCGGGTCCAGGCCAAGAGTTTTCGATGCCTCCCTGTGCATGCCAGTGGCAGGCTTCCGGCACTGACAGTCTTCGGAAAACTCCGGGTGATGAGGGCAGTAGTGAGTGGCGTCCAACAAAATGTCCTG
>JBDHGR010000270.1:0-6210 GCA_039589815.1 Gemmatimonadota bacterium
GCTGGTTTTGGACGCCAGGACCTGGAGTTCACTAACTCCCGAACGATTGTGTTGACCCCCGAGATCGTTTGGACCCTCCGGGAGGGGAAATACGTTCTGGTTGATACTGCCGGTGCAGGGGTAGCGACTGGCCAGTTCAACGAGACGGCGGTTTGGGTGAAGCGGAGCGGAGAGTGGAAGGTCCTTCTCGGCCACGACGATGATACAACTCCCCCAGGTGAGGTAGTTGAAGAAGGCTAACCCACCTGCTCCGAGCCCTCGGTGCGTTTCGGCGTGCCGGGGGCTCATGCTATCTCCTCCAAGCTCAATGTGGGTGCTTCAGATCGGACTTGAGCCGCCTCACGTCGGCTTTCGGGTCCACCAGTTCCACCCGAGCCGCTTCAGCCTTCAGCGACGCTTCTACGGCCCTTATTCCGGCTTGTGCGTCTCCCTTGTCGAGTATGCCCGTGACGACGGCTTCACCGATCAACCCGCGCCATCTCTTGGCGTCTTCGTGGGTTTCCAGCGAGCCGAGTTGGTGCTTGTCGAGGTCTTTCCGTTGCCTTGCCTTGCCTTGGCCGATGCCAGCCCACCCTTACGTCCCATCTCCCGTGCGAAGGCGGGATCAGCGAATGGAGGTGGGTAGGTGTTGGTGTCACTCATGGTCTTCCTTCAGGTTCAAAAGTGGGTGGATCTCCGGCACAATTCCGGCTCAATCCCAGCACACCCCCGCCGAAAAGCCTTGCGAGTACAGGGTTTTCCGGTGGCGCATGGGTTCAAGAAACCAGCGGTGGTGATCGGGTGTAGTCTTGGTAGTGCTCGAAGGTCCGGATTCCAAACTGCGCCATCCCCACGTTCGGCTTGCAGGGTCATGGATGGAGAAACAGATCGGCAGGTGGATTGAAACCTTGCTGGCGGGGGTGGTTCGCATCCACCAGGGCCGAGTCACGCATCTCGACATTCCATACTCTTACTGGTTCCTGATCACGGTTTTCGTGTTGGGGCCTGTCCTTGCCCTTCCAACCTCCCTCCCGGGTCAGGAAGCCCACCGGGAAGGGTTACAGGCGATTCCCCCGGATTCTGTGGAGCTCCACCGGGCGGCACGCCGGGCCCAAAGGGACTTCGAGGCGGCCCATCGGGGTCTTCTCCCCAGGGGAAGAGACTTTCCGGGGACCCAGTGTGACGAAGTGGTTGGAAGGTTGTGCCTTTCGGAGGGTGACCCGTGGTGGGAGCCCTCCCCGGAAGATCCTCGGGTGGTATCGGAGCGGGAAGATCTGTTGGGGATCCTCGAGGACGTGGGGTCGCAGCTTCCCGGCGACCGGTGGATTCTGGGCCAGAGGATCCGGTATCTGGGCGACGTGGGCCGGTGGGAGGAAGCGGAACAAGTGGCCCGGACATGTCAGGACGACGGCGGTTGGTGGTGTCATGGGCTTTTGGGGTACGTGCTGCACCGGTCCGGAGAGGTAGTGGAAGCCCTGGAGGCCTTCTCCATGGCCCTGGAGGCCATGGACCCGGAGCGGGCCCGTGACTGGAAGGACCCCTACCCCCTGCTGGAATACCCGGCCAGCAGATGGCTTCGGGACCCCGAAGGCCTCACTGCAGACGGGGCCGTAAACCGGTTTTGGGCCCTGGCCGACCCACTTTACCTCACCCCCGGGAATGAGCGTCTTTCCGAACACCTAGCTCGGACGGTCGGCCCTTCCCTCTACGATGACACCGCCCTTACCATGGGGTTGTCGTGGGGGAGCTCCTTCGAACAGCTTCTCACGAGGTACGGTTTTGTTGCAGGTTGGGAGCGGGTGCCGCGGGAGATGGGCGAGACCGGGATCAGGAAGGTGGTGGAGCACCATCACCCCGAGAGCAGGGGACTACTACCCCCTTTCGAAGCTCTGGAGGATCCCTCCGGCCTACCGGAGGGCGTTTGGACGCCCGACGACGACCGGCCCCGAACCGCCAGCGCCCCGGTACGTGCCCCGCTTATCGCCCAGGGGCAAGCCCAAACCGCGGTCCTTAGGCGAGGCGGGGAACTTCTGGTTCTTGCGGCCTACGGGGTCCCAACCGATACCGTATTGTGGAAGCGCCGTGTCCGCCCGGATTCGATTCGGGGTCTGGATCGCCTCGTCGCCCCAGATCGTACCCCCTCCCAAAGGCCCCTTTGGGAGCCCTCCATAGAGGGTTACCCTCCCGACACTCTCTCGGGCCTCTTCCTGGTGGCTGACACGGCTATGTGGGCTCCGTTGGTGGCCTTCGGAAGGGGAGGGAAGGGGGTCCTGCAGGTGCGGGCACCGCCGGGGGGGTACCTTCTCAGCGTGGAACAATGGTGCCCTACCGGTCGTTGGGGTGCTCGTGTTCGACACGGACTGGAGGGGAAGGTGATCCCTCCGGATGTTCCCCACCTATCCGACCTCCTCCTTCTGGACGTGGGCCATGGGCTGCCCGACTCCCTCTCCGAGGCAGCCCCGCGGCTTCGTCCTTCAACGGACCTCCGTTCGGAAGGGCGGGTGACGGTGGGTTGGGAAGTGTATGGCCTGGGCCAGCGCGGAGAACCTTTGACCTTCAGCCTCAGCCTGGTAGAAGAGGAAGGAAGCTTGGTTCGTCGGGCATTGAAACGAATCGGACTTTTCCGAAAGTCGCCGGTTCTCACTCTCTCTTGGGTTGAAGACGGGTCCGTAGGATCGGGTCCCCGGTTCCGTGCCATCGATGTCGATCTTCCCCGCTTGAAGGCCGGCCGGTACATCCTCCGCCTCGAGATGAAGATCCCCTACCGAAATTCAGTCATGTCCAACCGGCGGATCACGGTCTTCTGAACCCTTCCTCACCCCATTCGAGACTTTCATCACGAGTTGACCTTTTTAGGGGTCATATCTAGATTCTCGCGCTGTCACAACACTGGAATTCAACGGTAACGTCCAATGGACGACACCTTTCAGCGCGGTCCACTCCTACTCCTCTCAGGTCGGGCGAACCGACCCCTGGCCGAGGAGATAGGGGCACTCATCGGAACGTCACCAGATTCGGCGACGATCCGGGATTTTGCCGACGGGGAGATCTTTGCAAGGATCGACCGGAACGCTCGGGGGCGGGACGTCTTTATCGTCCAACCCACCGCGTCCCCCGGTGACCAGATCCTGGAACTCCTCCTCCTCATTGACGCGGCGAAACGGGCATCGGCGGCCCGCGTTACGGCGGTCATCCCCTATTACGGGTATGGTCGGCAAGATCGGAAGGACCAGCCCAGGGTGGCCATCGGGGCGAAGCTCATGGCCAACCTCATCGTGGCGGCCGGGGCCGATCGGGTGGTGGGAATCGATTTCCACCAGCACCAGATCCAGGGGTTCTTCGACATTCCGGTCGACCACCTTTATGCCGCGCCGGTCCTGGTGCGTTACTTCCGGGACATGGGTTTGGACGACCTGGTTGTGGTTGCCCCCGACGTGGGTTCTGCAAAGATGGCCCGGGGTTATGCCAGGCGCCTGAAAGCGGGTTTCGCAATCATCGACAAGAGGCGACCTGCGCCCAATGTGGCGGAGGTGGTAAATGTGGTCGGGGATGTAGAGGGGATGACATGCCTCTTGGTGGACGACATGGTGGATACCGGGGGGACCCTGGTCAACGCCGTGCATGCGCTCTTGGAGAGGGGAGCAAGAAGCGTCTACGCGGCGGCCTCCCACCCCCTCCTATCGGGTCCCGCCGCGGAACGCCTTGCCCAGGCCCCCTTGGAGGAACTGGTGGTCACGAATACCATTGATGTCCCGGAGGAGCGGCGGTTCGAGACGCTGCGAATCCTTTCGGTGGCGGGTCTCCTGGCCAATGCCATCCAGTATATCCACTCGAACGAGTCAGTGAGCGCGCTCTTCGAGGTGCCGGAAGAAGAAAGCTAGCGCTCGCTTTTCTTTGGCCTGAATAAGAGCCGGCCCGGTGGACGGGCGGCAGTGGGGCCTCCACCGGACGTTGGAAAGAGAAATGACCAAGACTAATGAATTGAAAGCCCAACCGAGGGCCAATACCGGAAAGGAAGCGGCCCGGAAGCTGCGTGCAATCGGACGCCTTCCCGCCGTCATCTACGGCAAGGACATGGAAGCCAGGGGCCTCTCCCTGGATCTCCAGGAGACGGAGCATCTTTTCCGGCGGATTTCTGTGGAGAACACGATCCTGGATCTCGTCATCGAAGGTGACGAAGAACCGGTGCGGACGCTGATCCGGGAAATCCAATCCTATCCCCACAAGCCAGGAATCCTGCACGTCGACTTCCTACGCATCCAGAAGGGCGTCGCGGTTGAGGTTGATATCCCCATAAGCCTCGACGGTGTGCCGGTAGGTGTCCGGGAAGCAGGCGGAATCCTGGAGCAGATCATCAACGAGGTCCGGGTAAAGTGTATTCCCTCCAAGATTCCGGAGGTCGTATCCCTTGATGTGACCGGATTGGCCGTGGGGGATTCTTTCCACGTGTCGGATATCGACCTCGGCGAGGGTGTGGACATCCTGGTAGAGGGGGATCGAACCATCTGCTCCGTCCAGATTCCGAAGGTTGTTGCGGCGGACGAAGTGGTGCCCGAGGAAGAGCTGGAAGAGGGTTTGGAAGAAGTAGAGGGCGAGGCCCCGACCGAGGCTGTTGCCGAGGAAGAGGGTTCCGGCGCCGAAGAGGCCTAGTCGCGGCCTGCCCCGACACCGGTCGAGATATGAAAGTTGTGGTCGGGCTCGGTAACCCCGGGCCCGAATACGATGCCACCCGCCACAACGTTGGATGGTGGCTCCTAGATCGCTTGGCTTACGAGTGGGACTTCCCCCTCTTTCAGAGGGAAGGGAGGGCCATGGTAACGGAAGGGTCCAGGGCGGAAGAGAATTTTCGGCTCATGAAGCCCACGACCTTCATGAATCGGAGTGGCCAGGCTCTCACGCCTTTGGCCGATCTTCCCGGGTTCCTTCTGGTAGATGATCTGTTGGTGGTAGTCGACGACGCGGCCCTCGAGGTGGGCCGCGTTCGTTTTAGGCCTCAGGGGTCCCCAGGGGGCCATAAAGGTTTGCGATCCGTCTCCCAGGCCCTCGGGTCAGACGCCTTTTCGCGATTACGCATCGGTGTGGGACTCCCGCCCGATGATGCGAATCTGTCGGATTGGGTTCTCTCTCCAGTGGGCCCGGAAGACGAAGATGTCATCCTCGGGCTTCTCCCCGAGCTTGTGCGAGGGGTTGAGGTCTGGGGCATAGAGGGGATGGAGATGGCCATGAACTGCTTCAACCGTTGAGCCGTCCATCCCGGAAAATCAAATATCAACCGACTAGCGGGGGGAAGCACCGCCCATGAGTGGAATGATCAGCTTGACCGAGTGGACCTGGATCCTAGGGGCCGTGGGCCTTACGGTCGCCTTTTTCATCTACGGGTACGTGAAACGCCAGGACTCTGGAAGCGAGATGATGGTGGATCTCGCCGATCAGATCCATGACGGCGCCATGGCCTTTCTGCGGAGGGAATACACTTTTCTCCTGGCTTTTGTCATCATTGTGGCCGTTCTCCTTGGATTGGCCATTAGCCTTCATACCTCTATCGCCTACATCTCGGGGGCTCTGAGCTCCATCATCGCCGGGTTCCTCGGGATGAAGGCTGCCACCCGGGCCAACGTCCGAACCTCGGCAGCGGCCAACCAAGAAGGGGCCGGGAAAGCCCTTCGAATCGCTTTCTTCGGCGGGGCCGTCATGGGGCTGGCCGTAGCCTCCCTCGGCCTCTTCGGCCTGGGGATCTTCTATTTCATCTTTGCCGCCGACGCCGTTCCGGGAACCAGCGACCTACCGAACTTCTCGGAGATCATCGCCGGATTCGCCATGGGTGCCAGCTCTATAGCCCTCTTTGCCCGGGTCGGAGGTGGCATTTACACCAAAGCTGCCGATGTGGGCGCCGACCTGGTGGGTAAGGTGGAAGCGGGAATTCCCGAGGACGATCCCCGGAACCCCGCCACCATCGCCGACAACGTCGGGGACAACGTGGGTGATGTCGCTGGCTTGGGTGCAGATATCTTCGAGTCCTATGTGGGGTCGGTGGTTGCCACCATGGCCATCGCCGCGACCTCCGCCACACTGGCCACTACCTCCCTGCAAGCCGTGGCACTCCCCCTCCTCACCGTGGCCGTGGGCCTGGTAGCTTCCCTCATCGGGATCGTCATGATGAAGCTCCTGGAGAAGACGGATCCAGCCGGGGCCCTTCGGAACGTGACCTTCATCGCTGCCGGAATCTTCCTG
>JBDHGR010000271.1:0-6202 GCA_039589815.1 Gemmatimonadota bacterium
CGGCCCTTGGCCTAACTCTGGGTTGGCCTGGGTCCGCTGGCGGCCAGGCCACTACAGTGGCCGAGGCCGTCTCCCAGCTCCGCACGGGCCAGTACGAGGAGGCTCTGGCTGCCCTTCGAAGGTTCTCACGGGCTTCGGACGCGTCGCCAAGCACGCTGCGAAGCTACGCCCGCGGCCTCATGGAGGTCGGCCGCTACGATGACGCTCGCCGGGTGCTGGAAGGCCCCGGGGGGAGGGCCGTTGCTCCTGAGTTGGAAAACACCCTCGGCGAGCTCGACTACACGGTGGGGCACCTCCCGGACGCGGAGTCAGCCTTTCGGAGAGCTTCGCAGAGCGGCGTCGCAGATCATCACGTGGCCCGGTTGAACCTCGGAATCTTGATGTGGGACCGGGGTGACCGGGACGAGGCCCTGGCCGTATTCGACTCGTTCATCGACCTGTATAACCGATCCCGCCAAGTTCTCTCTTCCGAAGAGCTCATGGCGGTGGGGATTGCCGTACGGTACCTGGGAGTCACCAATCCGGGCCTTTACCAGGACGCCCTGTTGGCTTTCGACGATGCAGCAGAGGTGGACCCCGACGATCACCGCCCCGGCCTGCTGGCCGGGGAGCTGTTCCTGGAAAAATACCGGGCCACCGACGCCCGGGAATCGCTGAAGCCGGTATTGGACCGGAACCCGGAGCATCCCAGGGCTCTTCTTGGTCAGGCGAGGATCCTTGATTTTGAAGGGGCCGGAGGATCGGTGGAGTTGGTTCACCGGGCCTTGGAAGTGAACCCCCATTATGTGGAAGCCCATGCCTTCCTGGCTTCCCTCTTCCTGAAAACGGAAGACTACCAGCAAGCGAAACGACAGGCTCAGGAGGCGTTGGAAACCAACCCGGCCCACCTCAGGACCATGTCGGTCTTGGCCGCCACCCACTTTCTGGAAGGGGATCGATCGGCCTACGAGGAGGTTCGATCTCGGGTTCATGCTCTCAACCCCACCTACGCGGACCTTTATACAACCGTGGCTGAAGCTGCTGTGGCTCAGCGCCAGTATCAGACCGCTGTCGACATGGCGGCCCGCGCGGTAGAGCTGGATGCCACCTCCTGGTGGAGCTATGGCGTGCAGGGATTGAACCAACTCCGAACCGGAGCCGTTGAAGAGGGCCGAAAAAACCTGGAGACGGCGTTCGCAGGAGACCCTTACAATCCCTGGTATAAGAACACCTTGGATCTCCTCGATACGTTCGAACACTTCGAGAAGCTCCCGACGGAGCATTTCGAGATCTTCCTCCACGAGCGGGAGGCAGAGCTCCTTGGACCGTTTGCGGCGGCCATTGCGGAAGAAGCCTTTGCGGCCCTCAGAGCTCGATACGGGGCTACACCCCCGACTCCCATTCGACTGGAGATTTATCCAAACCATTCAGACTTCTCCGTTCGGACCCTGGGCCTGACCGGGCTCGGCGCCCTGGGCGTGAGCTTCGGGAGCACGTTGGTCATGGACTCCCCTTCGGCCATGGACCCGGGGAGCTTCAATTGGGCCTCCACCATCTGGCACGAAGTGGCCCACGCTTTCCACCTGGCCATGAGCGATCATCGGGTTCCAAGATGGTTCACCGAAGGGCTTGCGGTTCACGAGCAGCACAAAGCCCGAGCCCGGTGGGGCCACAAGGCCTCCCCCGGTTGGTTGCAGGCATACCAGGACGGGCGCCTACATCCGGTGAGCCGGATGAATCTGGGGTTCATCAGGCCCGAATACCCGGAGCAGGTGGTCCACAGTTACTACCAGGCATCCCTGGTCTTTGATCTGATCGAAGAGGAGTGGGGATTGGAGGCGATTCTTGCCATGCTGGAGGGTTTCAGGAACGGATACTCCAGCCCACAGGTTTTGAGGGAGGTCCTTGGGCAGGGCCCGGAGGATTTCGACGAAACCTTCGATGATTACGTCCAGGACCGCTGGGGTGAGCAAATGAGAGCCGTCGCCCCTCCGGCCGACCGGGAAGGGGTGAGAATTCTCCACAGGGAAGGCACTGGGGTGGAATCGATGCGGCTCTGGGTCCGGGAAGACCCTGGCAACTTCCTCGCCCGCCTTTCCCTGGGAAGGGCTCTCTTCCTGGAGGAGCGGTACGATGAAGCCGAACTGGAACTACTCGCTGCACTGAGCCTCTTCCCGGAGTACGGGGGTCAGGATGGGCCCTTGGTCTACCTGGCCCAAATCCATAGGGAGAAGGGAGAGCTGGACCGCGCGGCCCAGGCCCTCCGTCGACTGGGGCGGCTGTCTGAAACCCTGCCCTCCGTCCACTCTGAAGAAGCCTCGCTTTGGCTGGAGCTGGAGAATCGGGAAGCGGCGGCCGGGGCCCTGGAGAAAGTGGTGGAGATCATCCCGTTCGACCTGGACGCTCATATTGGGCTCGCGGGCCTCTACGGGGAACTGGGGGAGAGGGAAGGTACGGTCCGGGAGCGGAGGGCCATTTTGGCCCTGGATCCCACCGATCGGGCTGACGCTCATTACAGGCTGGCAATGGCGCTGGCGGATGCCGGGCGTCGGGACGAAGCCCGTACGCAGGTTTTGAGAGCCCTTGAAATCGCTCCGACCTTCGAGGCCGCTCTCGAGCTCCTATTGGAGCTGAGGCGTGAGGGTCGGGGAGGGGGGGAAGGAAACGTGAGGACTGAGCAAATGACCTGGGTGATCCAGTGAACAGGGCGGCGTTGATGCTGACGATGACCCTGGCCGTGGGGGGTGTGGGGCTCGCTGGAGGGGAGAGGGCCGGTGGGAACTCCGCCGTTTCTCCCCCTCAAGATGAAAACGGGCCTCCCTACAATGGCCAGTTCACCTACGTCCGGCTCCGGTACGGACAGTCGGGGTCCGACTTGAGGGGTCTTGGGAGCCGCGGCTTCTCCTACGGTAGGAGAGGCTGGGGGAGGGGGAGAGGGCCTTCTTGGTCTCACGACTGGCCCGACGCGGAGATCAATTTCTCCAAGATCGTGGACGCAACCACGTTCATCGACACCTACAAAGCCGGAGCCGGTGGGCGCGTCATTACCCTGGACGATCCGGAACTTTTCAAATACCCCATCGCCACCATCATCGAGGTGGGCAACTGGAGGCCGTCGGATTCGGATATTGCCAACCTTCGGGCGTATCTCCTGAAGGGCGGGTTTCTGATAGTGGACGATACCCGTCAGGAGCGGGGTAACGAGTTTCAGAACTTCTACGCCCACATGAAACGGGCCCTTCCGGAGTACGAGATCCAGGCCGTCCCCGACGACCACGAGATCTTCAACTCCTTCTTCAACATCCCGGAGCCCCTGAGGCTCGCGGCCCCCTACGGGTGGAACGTACCCCAGTATTGAGTGATTTTCGAGGACCACGACCCCGAAAACGGTCGTCTGATGGTCATGGTCAACTGGAATCAGGACCTTCAGGAGTACTGGGAGTTTTCGGACCGGGGGTATTACCCCATCGATCTGTCCAATGAGGCTTACAAGTTCGGGGTCAACTACCTGATCTACGCTTTTACCCACTGACGCCGCGGAGAGTGAACCTCGCTGTCCAGCCCAACCCAAAAGGGAACAACATGACGCAGGATCTGGAAAACGCTACCCAACTGGAGCACCAGGACGACGTGGCTTTGGTGGATCGGATGAAGGACGGGCGGGAGACCATCATCCGTGAGATTCGGAAGCTCATCGTGGGCCAGGATGAGGTGATAGATCAGGTACTTCTGACCCTCTTCGTCGGGGGGAACAGCTTGCTCCTGGGGGTCCCTGGACTCGCTAAAACCCTGCTCATCCACACCATGGCGGAGGTATTGGACCTGAGTTTCAACCGGATTCAGTTCACGCCCGATCTCATGCCGTCGGATATCACCGGAACCGATATCATCCAGGAGGATCCTGATGACGGCAGTCGGCATCTGAAGTTCGAACCGGGTCCCATCTTCGCCAACATCGTGTTGGCCGACGAGATCAACCGGACACCGCCGAAGACCCAGGCCGCTCTCCTTGAAGCCATGGAGGAGCATCGGGTCACGGTCCAAGGGAACACCTACGTGTTGGATGAACCCTTCTATGTCTTTGCGACCCAGAATCCCATCGAGCTGGAGGGTACGTACCCCCTTCCTGAGGCCCAGCTGGACCGTTTCATGTTCAAAATCCTGCTGGATCACCTATCCGAAGACGAAGAGCTCCAGGTGGTCCGGGAAACCACCGGAATCCAGGAGCCCGTGTTCAGTCACGCGGTGACGGGACCGGACCTGGTGTCTTTTCAACGGCTGGTAAGGCGGATGACTGCGCCTGAGCCGGTGCTTCAGTACGCCGTATCCCTGGCCCGGGCCAGCCGGCCGAGCCCCAACGGCGACTCCCCCGAGTTCGTGAAAAAATGGGTGGCATACGGCGCCAGCGTTCGGGCAGCCCAGTACCTGATTCTCGGAGCGAAGGCCAGAGCCCTCACTTCAGGTCGGTATACTCCCGGATTCGACGATATTCGTGCTTTGGCCCATCCGGTACTCCGGCATCGGATCCTCACCAATTTCCATGCTGAGAGCGAAGGGGTCACAACCGGGGAACTGGTGGATCAACTCCTGGAGACCGTTCCCGCTCCCAGGTCGGGGATGTAACCGGTGGCGACCGTCTCCTCCGGGGGTTCGTCAGGAGCCCAGCTCCTTCTCCCAGAGGTCCTGGCCAGGATCGACAACCTGGACCTCCTGGCCCGGACGGTTGTGGAAGGTTTCCTGAACGGGCTCCACAGGTCCATCTATCTGGGCCTCTCGCTGGATTTCGCCGAACACCGTCCCTACATGCCTGGCGATGACATCCGTCGAATCGATTGGCGGCTCTACGGGAGGACGGATCGTCACTATATCAAGCTCTTCGAGGCCGAGACCAACGCCAACTTCGTGGTTCTTCTGGATGTATCCCGCTCAATGAGTTACGGGAGTCATTCCGTGACGAAGCTGGACTATGCCCGGTATCTGGCTGCCTGCCTCACCTACTTTTCCCGCCGGCAGCGGGATCGGGTGGGCCTCATCACGTTCGACAACGATGTGGTGGACTACATCCCACCATCTGCCAGGAACCTGGACCTTTGTCTCCACACCCTGCACCGGGCCGAGGCGAACCGCCCAGGTGAGCTGGGCAAGCCCCTGTTGAAGTCTATCGAAAGCCTGCGCCGGAAAGGGATTCTGGTTCTGATCAGCGATTTCTATCAGGACACTGAAGAGGTCGTGGAAGCGGTCCGGCTTCTGCGGAGTCCGGGCCACGACGTGATCGTGTTTCACCTCCTCGATCCCGCCGAGTTGGAATTCCCCTTCGAAGGATCTTCCAACTTCCGGGACATGGAAACGGGAGAGGAGTTTCCACTGGTCCCGGGAAAGGTCCGGGAGGGGTACCAAGGACTCCTGGAAGGGCATAAGACCGAGCTCCGGGACCGGTTCACGGCGGCCCAGGTGGACTACGCGGCGCTTGATACCTCGAAACCCCTGGACCAGGCCCTGTTCCGGTTACTGCTGCACAGGGAGAAGAGGAGTCGCGTCCGCTAATGCCTCTTGGCTTTCTCGTTCCGGCGTTTCTTTTGGGCCTCGCCGCCCTTGTGATTCCCATTCTGGTGCACCTGACAAGGAAACAGCGGGCCAAGGTCGTCGAGTTTCCGTCCCTCATGTTCCTGGAGCGAGTGCCCTTCCGTGCGGAGAGCAAGCGACGGATTCACCATTGGCTCCTGCTTCTCCTCAGGGCACTGGCCGTGGCGCTGGTAGTGGCAGCGTTCTCGCGCCCTTTCTTCACGAACCCTGATGCGGCCGGAGCGTTGGCCACCGGGCCCCGAGAAGTGGTAGTCCTGCTGGACCGGTCGTACAGCATGGGTGTGGGCGATCGCTGGGCTCGGGCCGTGGAGGCGGCGCGGGAGGTTTTTCGTGAACTGGGCCCATTGGACAGGGCGAGCCTTGCGGTCTTTGGCCGAAACGCCGCCGTCCCGGTTCGGTCGACGTCGGATCGCGCCCGGCTCCTTGCGGCGATCGATACCATAGAGCTCAGCGACGAGTCGACCTCCTATGGCCCGGGATTGAAACTGGCTCAGACCATTCTCGAGGAGACCGAGCTGCCGACTCGGGAATTGGTACTGGTGGGGGACTTTCAGAGAGCGGGGTGGACCTGGGACGAGGGGGTTCACCTTCCGTCCGGGACCGTCGTCACTCCGGTGGTCCTGGGGGAAACCGTTCCGTC
>JBDHGR010000272.1:0-6201 GCA_039589815.1 Gemmatimonadota bacterium
GGCATACATCCTCTCCCTCTCCTCCTCCCAAATCCTGAAGTGACAAGTGGTTTTTAGGAATATATGAGGCGGTTTTGTGGCTTCGTTCCTGGCTGTCTGGCTGGCGAGGACGGGGTCGGAGGTGATCGGACGAGGGATGGAGCGACGGTGTGCCTCAGAGGGCCACCACCGCATCCTGGCGGCACCTCAGGAAGGGGTCCGGGACCGCTCCAACTCCGAGACCCAAAACCTGTCCATGGTTCGTTGGGACACTCCCATGCACGGATGGGCGCGACGGGGAAGACGGGGTCGCTCGCCTGTTTGGATGGGCGAGACAGGGAGGAGTGGGCCCCTCGCAGGCACGGATGGACGAAACGGAGCTGACAAGGCGGACCCCCACGTGCTTCGTTGGGCGCGACGGCGGTCAGCGAACAAGCTGGGGAGGTGCGGGGGCGCTGACGCACGGATGGGCTCAGCCGTTGGAACCGGCACGAACGATGATTTGGGCGCGAACGGACAGAGGCGGCGAAATGCCGAATATGGAGCTTGAGGAAGGCCGGATATGCAGGCAGTCCAAGAGGGAATCTGTCACCCGCAGCCCCTGCGGTTCTGTGCCCCCAACGCCTTCCTCTCGCCCGCCGAAGCCCGAAAAAGATGGAGAGGCTCCACCGGATCCGATCTTGACGAATTCCCGTCAGGAGAGTATTGAGAAACTTCCCAGAAGGGGATGTGTCTCCTTCAAACGCCTGAGGAGAAGATCAAACTCAATGAAATCCCGCTGGGAGGCTCGCTGGTGGTGGTGGCGCTCGCAAAGGAGCAGTGGGAGGAGTGTGGACCTCATCATCGATTAGAGCTGCCACACCCAGATCTGGACCTTCCCGCTGCAGACAACTGCGGCGGTTTTTTTTTGAAAGGGTTCGGTATATGTCCGAAAAGACGCAAACGGAAAAGAACGGCGACATAAAAATCGGGGAACTGCCGGAGTTGCACATCGTCGCACTGAACGATGTCGTCCTCCACGAAGATCCCGATATGGAGCGGGTGGCACGTCTTGTTGACCGGTTTAGCGCCGACAGAATTCTGAAGAACCCACCCATCGTGGGCCGATCCAAGGGCCACCGACTCATCGTCCTGGACGGAGCCAACCGGGTAACCGCACTTCGGAAGCTTGGCTACTCCCACGTTTTGGTGCAGGAGTTGGACCTCTTTGATCCCGGCCTTTCCTTGGGAACATGGCATCACGCGATCGAACGTCTGAGCGCCGAGGAGCTTCTGGATCACGCAGCGTCCATCCCGGGCGTTACCGTCGAAAAAGAGGGTGCCGGGCCGAACGACACCGTCCCGAGTCTGGCCAGGTTTCAACTCCCTACGGGCCAAAGGGTATCCTTTGAAGGCGCCGACGGGTTGGACGAAAGGGTTATCCAACTGCACAGCCTGACGAAGGTTTATCATCGGTTCGCCTACTTCGACCGGGTCAGTTATACCAGCTTGGGAGACCTGACCCGGAACTACAGGAATTTTACCGGCCTCCTTATTTTCCGCCCGTTCACCCTGGAGGACCTGCAGGAGCTCACCCACTGGGACAGGCGGGTGCCCAGCGGAGTGACCCGAATCCTCCTTCCGAAACGGGCACTACGTTTCAACATCCAGCTGGAGATGCTCCGTGCCGGACTCTCTGTGGATGAGAAAGAGACCTGGCTTCAACAGACCATCTTGGAGAAGGTGGGGGACAAATCCATCAGGTTTTATCGGGAACCCACGTTCTTCTTCGATGAGTGACCTGAGCCTGAAAGATTCGCCTGATACTCTATCCACACCCATCAAGGGCAGATAAAAGGAGGGGAAATGGATTCCGTGAAGATCTTCTTGAACGAGGAGGAAATGCCTCGGCACTGGTACAACATCCAGGCCGACCTCCCCGAACCCATGCCTCCGGTTATTCACCCGGGAACCCACGAACCCATCGGCCCCGACGACCTGGCTCCGCTTTTCCCCATGGGCCTTATTGCCCAGGAGGTGAGCCAAGAGCGTTACATCGAGATCCCGGATGAAATCCTGGACATCTACAAGATTTGGCGACCCAGCCCCCTGGTGCGAGCCAGTAACTGGGAAAAAGCCCTGGGGACCCCGGCAAAGATCTATTACAAGTGGGAGGGGGTGAGCCCCGCCGGAAGCCACAAGCCCAATACTTCCATTGCCCAGGCATGGTATAACAAAGAGGAGGGGGTCAAACGGATCACCACCGAGACCGGTGCTGGACAGTGGGGCAGCGCCCTATCCCTGGCCTGCAACTTCTTCGGGATCGAGTGTAAGGTCTACATGGTCAGGGTGTCCTACGACCAAAAGCCCTACCGGCGTTTGATGATGCAGAGTTGGGGGGCAACCTGTATCCCCAGCCCCAGCGACCACACAAATGCTGGCCGAGCGATCCTTGAAGTGGACCCCGACACTCCGGGGTCCTTGGGCATCGCCATCAGCGAAGCCGTGGAGGAAGCGGCCACCAGGGATGACACCAAGTATTCTCTGGGGAGCGTGCTGAACCATGTCATGCTCCACCAGACCATCATCGGCCTGGAGAGCCTGAAGCAGTTCGAGATGGCTGGAGACTACCCGGACGTCATCATCGGATGCGCGGGTGGGGGATCCAACTTCGCCGGCTTTGCCTTCCCATTTGTCCGGGACAAGATCGTGGACGGGAAGAAGACGAAGGTCATCGCGGTGGAGCCCAAGGCCTGTCCCACCCTCACCAGGGGGCTTTACAGGTACGACTTCGGCGACACGGCCTGCACCACACCGCTGATCCGTATGCACACGCTGGGACACGATTTCGTCCCGGCACCCCTCCACGCTGGTGGGCTACGATATCATGGGATGGCACCGTCCGTAAGCCACCTGTTCGAGAAGGGATACATTGAAGCAAGAGCCTATCATCAGAAAGAATGCTTCGATGCCGCATTGGGCTTCGCCAGAACCGAGGGCCACCTGGTAGCCCCGGAAACCTCTCACGCCGTCAAGGCTGCCCTGGATGAAGCGTTAGAATGCAAAGAAAGCGGAGAAGCCAAGGTCATCGCCTTCAACGCAAGCGGTCACGGGCACTTCGATATGGGGGCCTACGAAAAATATTTCGCCGGAGACATGGTGAACTACGAATATCCGGAGGAGAAGGTGGCTGACGCCCTCGCGAAGCTTCCACCGCTGGATTGAAGGAACCGGTCCAGGGCCAGTCAGCAGTAAGGGCCCCTGACCAAGCCCGGTGTTTGGAAGGAGGCTCCGAAAACTTCTCGACCCGGGCCCGTCTCCCCCAGGGAGGCGGGCCCATTTGCCTCCCGGCTGACGGCCCCGTATACGTCAACTTCGCAACAGGGCTACGTCACGGGTCGTATAAAAAAAGCGTAGCATAGTTGCATATTCACCCGGACCCGGAAGAGATTGTCAGGGATCCGTTGCGATCTTTCGTCGACTTTCCACCGGAGGTGGAGCTACATGATTCGACAAAAACCTGTCGTCCCTTCAGGAGCCGGACGTAGTCAAATGGCTCCCTTCCCCCTCCTCGCCCTCCTCCTCGCCCTCACCATTTCCGGCTGTTCCATCAAAGGCATGGCCATCAACAGTGTGGCGAACGCCCTTTCCGGTGCAGGGGGTGATGGAGGAAGCAACGTCTACCTCACCGACGACGATCCAATCCTGGTGGGTGAAGCCCTCCCCTTCAGCCTCAAGCTCATGGAGACGATCCTCCAGGAAACCCCTGAGCACGAGGAGCTCCTAGTGGCCACGGCCACAGGATTCGTCTCTTACGCGGAAATGTGGGTGTTGCGGCCGTCGAGGTACCTGGAGGACACGGACTACCTGGCCTCCAAGGCTGAGCGGTTGCGGGCCAAAAAGCTCTTCCTGCGGGCGAGTGGGTATGCCGGGCGGGTCCTGGAGCTTAGGTATCCCGGGATCGTGGAAAGGCTCCGGTTATCGCCACACGAGGCGGCCCAGGAGCTCGGCGCCGAGGACCTCGATGCCCTCTACTGGTACGGGGCAGCCCTGGGGCGGGCTATCTCAAACGATCTCGGCGATGCTGAGTTGCTCGTGCAGGGGCGCACCATCCAGGCCCTCCTCGAAAGGGCCTTGGAGCTAGACGAGAGCTGGAATAAGGGTGCCCTTCACGAGTTCAGAATGGGCCTTCCGAAACAGCTGGGTGGGAGCCCGGAGATAGCCGAAGCGGCGTACATGCGGGCCATGGAATTGAATGAAGGCACCTCCGTGGGACCGATGGTCTCCCTGGCCGAATCGGTGTTTGTTGCCAACCAGGACAGGGAAGCATTCAACCAGATCCTGGCCCGAGTCCTGGAGTTCGACGCGGAGCAGTACCCGGACAATCGGCTCACCAACACCCTGGCTCAAAAGCACGCCGAATGGCTGTTATCAAAGGTCGACGAGCTCTTCTGGTCGGCTCCCGGAGATGCGAAACGCCATCCTCAACCAAAAGAGATGAGCACGTCATGGCTACTTTCCTCGTGAAGCCCACCCTGCGAGGGACCCTCCTCGCCATCTCCGCCCTCTGTCTTCTCCTGATCTCTGCCAACCCCGCCTCGGCCCAAAGGGGCCGGACGGTCATCAGGATGGGATCATTGGCACCCCAGAATTCGCCGTGGCATGAATCCCTCATGATCATGGCCGAACGTTGGCGGGAAGAAAGCAACGGGCAGGTCCGTCTCCAGGTCATTCCGAACGCCACGGCAGGAGAGGAAGCCGATGTCCTTCAAAAGATGAGCTTCGGACAGCTGCATGCGGGCACGTTCTCTTTGGCCGGTCTACAAAACCTCACTGATGCTGTGGCGGTTCTGGCCATCCCCATGTTGGCCGAGGACCAGGAGGACCTTCATCGGATTCGGGACGCCGTGGGGCCATACCTTGAGGAAGTCTTCCTCGAGCAAGGTTATGTACTTCTCCATTGGGCCGATCTCGGATGGATGAGGTTCTTTACCAAAGATCCGAATCCCGATCCCGACGTGGTCAAAGGGTACCGGTACGTCCAGTGGGGAGACGACTCCATGTCCGATCTCTGGAGGGAAGCAGGGTTTCCCCCAGGGGTGAGGATGAACATGGCCGACATCACCATCGGCCTGGAGAGAGGAACCGTCGACGCCATCAACACCGCCCCGTTGGTGGTGGCCGGTTATATGTGGTTCTCTGCGCTGAAGTACATGATCGACGTCAGGTGGGCACCCCTGTCAGGTGCGACCTTGGTAGACAGAGATACCTGGGAGAGCATTCCCGAAGACCTGCGGGTCAGGTTGAAAGGGATCGCCGAGGAAGTCGGGGAAGAGGTCCAGGCCAAGCTCCTCGAGTGGGAAGCTGAGGCCATCGACGCCATGATGGGTCAGGGGCTCGAGATCATTGAGCCGCCTCCGGACATCATGGAAAAGTGGAGGGTACTTTTTGAGCAAGCGAGAGGAATGTTAAGGGGCAGAGTGATCCCGGAAGCCTGGTTCGATGAGGCCATCCGGGTGGGGACCCAGGGCAAGGGCCGCTGACCCATGACGTCCACTCCGGCCGAACCAAAAAATCCGCAAGACCAGGGGATATCATTCGGATCCAGCCAAAAGGCGGTGGGGATCGTCGCCTCCGTCGGACTCGGCGCGATGGTGCTCCTCCCTCTCCTGGACAAGCTCCTCGGGAGCATCGACCTCCGGTCGGAGAGCTGGGTCCAGAACCTTACTCTTTGGGTGGGCCTCTTCGGAGCTTTCCTGGCATCCTGGAAGGAAAAGCACCTCTGCATCGCCGTCGGAGAGGCGGTTAGGTCCGGTCGCTGGAAAGCGCGGTTCGATGTGGTGAGTCGGGCCGGCACAATCGGGATCCTCCTTTGCCTTACCGTCGCCTCCGCAATCCTCACGGTGGGGAGGGTCGGAGTCGACATGAACGAGGTCGGGGGCTGGATGCCGTTCTGGATAGCGTTGGCCCCGATGCCGTTTGCATTCGCTGCCATGGCTGCGGTGACTTTCTGGAGACGAGGCGAGGGCTGGGTCGTTCGGTCGGGGATCTTCGCCATGGCCTTCCTTCTCGGGCCAGCCATGATCTTCCTCCCTTACGGTGGGGAGTCGATAGCTCGGGTACTCGGGATCGCATCCCTCGTGATTCTGGCTGGGATCGGGATGCCCCTGTTCGCCGCCCTGGGGGGAGTCGCGCTTCTCCTCTTCTTCTTAGACGGGATCCCGGCTGCTTCCGTACCGTACG
>JBDHGR010000273.1:0-6169 GCA_039589815.1 Gemmatimonadota bacterium
CCTGAGGATGAAAAGCTCTTCCGGGAGATCCGGAAATATCAGGACGAGCTTTCGTAGGGAGAGAAGTCTCTGGTGTTCATGAGGCGGTCAGGGGATGCCGTCCACGTTGACGTTGCCTGTCGACTCGCGACCATCCCCGGGCTCAGACCGTGGTGGCTGCGGATGCGGATGACGAGGGACATGGAGGCTAACCCCGGAGGGCACGGTTCCCTTGGAGGGGAGACCTGAGCCCAGATGGTGCGCTTGTCTGGATCGTCCCCTGCAAGGCCCACCACCCTTGCCTGATCCGTTCTCCCGACCCCACACTCTTCCCGCACCAAAGAATCCAAATGGCCATGGATGTCCTTTGGTGTCGGCTTGTGGAGCGTTGGGGGATCACAACACTTCCTTCGGCGACGTGGAGGGACATGGCGACAGACGCATTGGCCCAGCAGCCTGCCCATCGATTCGGGACCTTTCTCGGGGTCTTCACGCCGAGTGTGCTGACGATCCTCGGTCTCATCATGTACCTCCGGTTTGGGTGGGTGGTCGGCAATCTCGGCCTCCCGGTGACCCTCCTGGTGGTTCTGCTGGCGAGCTCGATCACCTTCATCACCGCGCTGTCGGCATCGGCGGTGGCCACCAACATGAAGGTGGGGGTCGGCGGGGAATACTACATGATCTCGCGCAGCCTTGGCCTGGAACTCGGCGGCGCCATCGGTATCCCTCTGTTCCTTTGCCGGACCCTGAGCATCACCTTCTACAGCTTCGGCCTGGTGGAGGCGATCGGCGCCCTGTGGCCCTCCTGGTGGGATGGACTTCCCGGCGCAGCACCACAGCTCATGGCCGCGGCGATCATCATCATCATCACCCTCGTTTCCGGCAAAAGCGCGGCGTTCGCCCTCAAGTTGCAGATCCCCATCATGGTGGCGGTCGGCGCTTCTCTGGTGGCCCTGGCGTTAGGCGCTATGACGGATGGAGTCCGGACTCCGGAATTCGCCGTCACGCTGCGTACTGCGCCGGAGGGTTTTTGGTACGTATTCGCCGTCTTCTTTCCGGCAGTGACCGGCTTCACCGCCGGCATCGGCATGAGCGGCGATCTCAAGGATCCCCGCTACTCGATCCCCCGCGGCTCCCTGGCGGCGGTGGCTGCCGGCACCGCCGTCTACCTGTTGGTCCCGGTCTTGATGGCTGTCACGACGCGGGTCTCGCCAGATGAGCTGGCGGTGCCGGGGGTGGCGGCGTGGACGAGCATCGCGGTCTTCGGACCGTTGCTGGTCTTTCCGGGTCTGTGGGGCGCGGTTTTATCGTCTGCTTTCGGCAGCGTTCTCGGCGGGCCGCGGGTGCTGCAGGCGTTGGCCGCCGACGGGCTTGCTCCGTCCTTTCTTGCCCGTCTGTCGCGAACCGGTCAACCGACCATGGCCACCTGGGTGTCGGGGGCCATGGCACTGGCTGCGGTCACCCTCGGGGGACTGAACGCGGTCGCACAGTTCGTCACCATCCTCTTTCTTACCCTTTACGTGACGATCAACTTCGCGGCGGCTCTGGAGAGCCTCGTCAGCGACCCCTCCTACCGGCCCACCATCCGCGTGCCATGGTACGTATCGCTGCTCGGTTCGTTGGGAGCGATCGTGGTGATGTTCCTGATCAACCCGTGGGCTTGTCTGGCGGCCGTGGTGCTCGAAATCGGGCTCTACGTCCATCTCCGGCGGCGGGCAATGCGTAAACGGTGGGGCGATGTCCGTGCCGGCGCGTGGGTGGCGCTCGCGCGATTTGCCCTCCTCCGGCTCCGCCACCACGAGCTCGATCCTCGGAACTGGCGGCCGCAGATCCTGCTCTTCGCGGGCGACACGGGAAAAAGGGCGGGGCTTGTCCGGCTCGCATCGTGGTTCAATCAGGACCGAGGGGTGGTGACGGTGTGCAGGCTGGTGGTGGGTGAGCTCGAGAAGGTCCGAAACATCGACCATCTGCGGGAGGAAATGGATCACGAGATCGAGCAGGCCGGCGTCGTCGCTTTCCCCGAAGTGGACGTGGTGTCGGATTTCGAAAGTGGCGTGCTTGGCGTGGCCCAGGCCAACGGAATCGCGGGGCTCCGCTCCAACACCGTCATGTTCGGGTGGTCGAGGCGAAAGGAGCGGCTCGAATCCCAGCTTCGTATGATGCGCGGGATGTCCCATTCAGGAAAGAACACCATCATCACCAAGCTCAACTGGGCTTCTGAACCGGGGCGCGAACAGCGCATCGACATCTGGTGGGGTGGTCTGCAGAACAACGGGGACCTCATGTTGCTCCTGGCCTACCTGCTCCGGCTCAACCCCGGGTGGAGGGCCGCGAGGATCTGTGTTCGCTCGGTGGCGAAAGACGACGAGGAACGTCGGTCGCAACTCGAAGGCCTCGCCAAGCTTCTCCCCGAAACTCGGATCGGCGCCGAATCCGAGGTCATCGTCAAGCCTGTGGACCGGAGCATTACGGAGGTTTTACACCGGACCAGCGCCAACGCCGATGTCGTCTTCCTGGGGCTTCAGGAGCCCGAACCGGGTGAGGAGGCCGCATACGCGGATCGCATAATCCAGCTCGCCGGCGGGCTCAACACCTGTATTTTCGTGCGATCAGCTGGTGAGTTCGCCGGGCACCTCATCTGAGAAGGCGGGCGCGGCGGCACGACGATCCGTGGCCCGAAGGTGCCCTGAGGGCTGAATCCCCCTCACCGGCGGAGCCGCATCAGGGCAGGGAGATGGGGTGGGACTCGGTCTCCTCGACAGTTCCTTAAGCGCATCATCATTATGCCTCCTGGTGGCTGCCGGGGCTGGAACGGGCTGGCTACTCACAAATGGACCCCTCTGGACCGGCACGATGTATGACAGTGCTGGTGTGACCATCGTATCGAGCCCGGAAATCGGTATCTGGGATCAGGGTGAGGAATGGACCCCTGAGGACGAGGTCCGCACCGGTGTTCAAGAAGGTCCTTCAGAATCCCAGTTCGGACTCATTACCGGATTGGGCGTACTCGAGGATGGCCGGATAGTGAGAGGCGATGCAAGGGTTCGGGACCCGGAGTTCTATTCGGCAGGGGGTCAGGTAGAGTTGCGTTTGCCGGTTCCGGGTGGGATCTTTGTCCCATAACTCCCAGAAAAACTTCGCTCCAGGCGCCCTTGCCGACCGACACGGGTGCGCTGGTGGCGCCGCATTCCACCAAGGAGGTGGCAGCATGAAGATCCGTTTCGTCCCCCTCGCGGTTCTCCTCCTGTTGGGACTGACAACCCTGGCGCAAGCCCAGGAGCCCGAACGGGGCCAGCTGTACGAGGTTTCGATCATGAAGGTGGACCCCGGGTCCCTCATGACATTCATTGAAAACGTGACGATGGTGAAGCAAGCCGCCGAGGCGGCAAACCTACCGGCGCAGTTCGGATGGCAGACCTGGCTTCGGGACTTCGAAGTCGGGTTCGTGTCAGCCATCCCGAATATGGCATGGTTGGACGACGACCAGGCGTTCATGGCCGCTTTTGCTGGGACCCCCGGCGAAGAGTTGTTCGCCCAAGCCGTCGAGAAGTGGGAGGCCGACGGTGGCATCTTTGGTCCGGCGAGCAGGGAGGTGTGGGAGCAGGAGACCACCTGGAGCTACGCTCCCGAGGAACCCGGTATTGCCGAGATCACTGGGGCTGAGATGCTCGAATTCTGGATCAAGCCCGGGATGGAGGAAGAGTTCGAGGCCGTCGCTGCCGAGGTAGGGACGTTCCTCACCGAGCTCGGGGGTCCCTACCCGACCAATGGGTTCAGGACCGTCATGGGGGATGTGGCCAAGGTCACCTGGGCCACATTTCACGATGGTCGGGAGGATTATTTCGGCGCCAATTCCTTCGAGAAGGCCATGGCGGGAGCAGGGAAGGTGGAAGAATGGCAGGCCATCGTGGAACGCTTCGCTGCCTGTGTCACTAAGAGCCGGAGCTCCGGGATGGAGCAATTGATCGACGCCAGCTACGGGTCCTTGGGAGGGTAGACCGGAGGGCACTCCGCACCAGAGGCTTCGTGGTTCCATACGAGCCCGGGCTCCGGCCCGGGCTCCTTCGGTTTGGTATCCATGGCACCGCATCGCTGGCGCCGTTCTAGGCCCGGAACACCTACCAGGCGTACCCATCGGACTACTTTCGGTCTTTGGTGAGACTCCCAAGAGCCTGACAATCGGTCTGTCGTTCTTGCCCGGAAGCGAACCCACTTCTCATCCGATGTCCGGTTCCAGCGGCATTTCTCGCATTCCACAGCAGATACCTCCGAGAGACCCGCAACATTTGCTGCGTCACCAAGCCGGAGGTGGGTCGTTGTTCTACTGGAAACCTAGAGAAAGGGAGACTCACATGGAGAACAGATCGTACCGTAGGTTGCCGGTCATCTTCGCCAGTCTGATCGTGGCACTGGCGCTTTCCCCGTTCGCAGTGTCCGCACAGGACAAAGATGATCTCCTGAAGGACGCGCTGAGCGCAGCTTGGCCGGGTATGGCAGAGGATGCGACGGTAGTTGACTGGGAGGGCAATGTGCTGCGGGAGGGTTCAAACGGGTATACCTGCTTGCCGACACCGCCCCAGCTCACGGTCGCCGCACCGATGTGCATGGACAGCGAGTGGATGAGATGGGCCGATGCTTGGCAAAACAAAAAAGACTATGCAGCTGAGTCGCTCGGTATCTCGTACATGCTGGCCGGCGATGGGGGAGCCAGCAACATCGATCCCTACGCTGAAGGTCCGACCGAGGACAACGAATGGATCAGAGAGGGCGCACATCTCATGATTCTCGCACCCGCCGCCTTGCTGGAAGCGTATCCGACGGACCCGCAGAACGGCGGTCCTTATGTCATGTGGAAAGGCACACCGTACGCACACCTGATGGTGCCAGTCGGTTCGCGCCACTGAAGGTCGAAAACCGGCCTTTAACGGCAAAAGGGGCTTCTTCTATCGGCCGGCGTCAGCTGGGAGCGGCTTCGCCAGGGGAATCCTAGCCGGATCTCAGCGCGGAACGGATGGGAGAGGGTCCGGGCTCGGCGGGATCGAAATCAGTGATCTGCGGTGGCAGGATTTCGTCGGTCTGTTCGGACGGATTCTCCTTGCCCCCACCTTACCCACATCACATCCTTCTTCCTGGTGGCTGACTGGGCTGGGAAGGATTCCCTCCTCCCCCCAGGGCAGACCAGTATGATGGCTCCCAGGTTTGGGTTGCTTTTGGCCTCCTCTGTTCAGGGTCCGATCCGATCCACCCAAGCAAGCTTAAGGAAGGCCGGGGGCTTTCGATCCATACTCCACTGGCCGGATACGAACGGGCGACCCGTACGATGGGGTGACTGGGGTGGAAGAAAAGGCGGCCCAGCGGGGTAGAACCCCCAGACAGAGAGCAGGATTCCCGGCGAAGCCCCTTGGAGGAGGCAAGGCATGATGAGAATGGTGATGGGATTCTCGTTGGCAGCGGTCCTGGTAGCGACGCTTTCCACCCCCACCTCCGCCCAGGTTCCCTGGGAAAGTCCCCTTCTGATAGGACCGTCCTCACCCGGCGGAGTGTCCTTCTTCCTGGTGGACCCGGGGGAGGGGCTTGGAGCCTTGGGACAGTGGCAGGCCTCCGGCACCAGCCGGCGTGTGGGGTTCCGGATCGGCCTCGCCGAGACCCACGACGATCGGATGTCGGTATTCGGCGGTGTCGACTTCACGGGTCACATCTTCTCCCATTCCGCGGATTTTCCCCTTGATATCATCTGGGTCACGGGGTTGGGCGTTGGCGTTCGGGACGACGCGATCCTCACCATTCCCATGGGGGTTTCCATGGGACGGCTCGTCACGGAGGAAGGGTTCTGGTTCCACCCCTATCTGGCTCCCCGCCTGGTGGTGGATGCCTACCTGGGTGATGACGTAACCCATGAGCACCATGACCAGGGCCCTCATCGGCACTCCCACGACGATCTGGATCTGGGTTTCGCCCTGGACGTGGGGGCGGATTTCTCCTTCACCGGGAACTGGGCCATCCGGGTCGGAGTTTCGGTGGGTGACCGCGACGGGCTGGCCATCGGGTTCTCCGTTCCTGCCTGGAACTGACGTGCGCCCCGGGGCCTGCACTGAAGGGTGTGGTGGCTCGGGCGTCATCCCTCCAGCCGAGGCGTGGTTCAGGCATCACACGTCGACATGATTCGCGTCGGGATCTTCGTAGTGGCCTC
>JBDHGR010000274.1:0-6955 GCA_039589815.1 Gemmatimonadota bacterium
TCCCAACTCACCAACTGGCCCGCCATGACGCGGGGGGCACCGTTTCCGGCAACCGCCATCGGTGCGATGGTGTGGGCGGCCAACCCTGCGAAAACCTCGTTCCGCTCCCGATAGTCCAGGTAATCCGGGTACGATGTGTTCCCGTGCAGGGAGCCGCCCGTCTGAGAGGTATAAACAGGAGTCAATCGGTCTGGTTCAGCCACACCAAGAGGTCGGACCAAGAGGGAGTTCATGACGCTGAAAATTGCCGTGTTCGCCCCGATTCCGAGTCCCAGCGAGATCACTGCGGCGCCCGTGAACATGGGTCTTTTGCGGAGCGTGCGAACGGCGAACACAAGGTCACGAAAGACGCTGGACCCGACTTCGATCCTTCTTCCCATGGCGGATCCCCCCACATATGCCTTCTTTGTCTCCTTCACTACTTCCTCCGGATCCCCAAAAGCCTCCAATGCTTGCCGCCAGGCTTCTTCTGCCTCGAGCCCGCCGGCCTCCAATTCAGCCACCCGCATCTCGAGGTAGAACCGGATCTCCTCCCGAACCTCTTGATCGAGGCGGGACAGGAGACCGGGCCGAGTGGCCTTTCGGCGGTGTCGGGTAAACATGGACGCTCGACTAACGGCCGGAGGTCCGAAGCAAAGAGAGGACAGCCTCGGAATGTTCCGTGAGCCGCTCCGCCTCCGTTTCGAGGTGCTCGCGGCCAGCGTCGGTGAGCGTGTAGAATTTGGCTCGACGGCCGGTGTCTGTCTTTCCCCAACGTGCTTCGACCAGCCGCTTCCGCTCGAGACGGTGCAGCGCCGGATAGAGCACACCCTCCCTGACACCCATGGATTCCTGACTGTGTTTTCGAATCCAGGATCCAATGGCGTATCCGTGCATCGATCCGCCGGAAAGACAAACACACCCCCCGTTGAACAAGGGGTGTGGATTATGACCTCTGTGGGTTGGCGTGGACTCCCTCAGTCTCCTTCCAGGCTCAGGAGGGGATCGGTCCCTCCAGTAAGAAACCGACGATCTCCTGCCCTCCTCGCCATCACTACCGATCCCGAAGCCATCCCGGCTCCGATCCCCACGTTGATGACGAGAGGCCCCAGTAGATAAGGGACGGGGACTCCGAAAGCCAGGGGGATGAAGGAAAGTAGAAGCCCGCCGACGGCTCCCCACAATGCGACGCGTCGAAGGGAGAGGTCCTTCAGGCTGTTCTGACGTTCAGCAACGCTGAGGATCACAGCGAAAGAGGCACCGGCGATGAATCCCGACACCGAGTTGTTCAGCGCCATGCGAAGTAGGTAGCTCAGGTTGAAGCCCGCCAAAGCTCCGATCCCCGCCCCCAGTCCTACCCACGCAATTGCCCAGGTAAAGGCAGTACCGATGATTCCTCGGACACGCCTGATAAGTCTATTCACCTCAAACCCCCTTCCTGCCGAGTCACGCGAGGCCTAAATGACCTGACGTGGCCTGGTCACCCAGGGTTTCGGCGGCTCAAGAGGGGGCCATCCCCATCCCCGGTCTGTCGGCCTACCGGACCACCACTTCCGCTCGATCATTCAGAGCTCTTTGGCCTGTCGCTGAGACCGTCAGCACCGCATCAGCATCCAGCTCCTTCTTCCGGACCACGAAGGAGAAGGTGTCGCTCTCCGAGTTGCCGTGGATATGACCGATCCTGGCTTTCTTCTCGCCAAAGAGGATCTCCAGGTTTCCGTCGGCCGAGACCTCCAACAGGATTTCGTCGACCACATCCAGGACCCGAGCCTGTTCCAGGGCCGTGTGGAGGAACCCGGTGTTCTCCACCGTGATGTCGACCTGGAAAATGCCGACTTCCGCATTGGTGGCGGAGACTTCACTCTTCACCTTCAAACGGGGCGTCAGGCCGGCCAGATAGATCTTGTAGGCATTCCCCATCTCCGATTCTTTTTGAACCAACGGCCCTTCAGGGGGAGAGTTTCTGGTTCGGATCCAACCTCCGATCTCCACCTCGTCCAGGGTGGGATGGTCGACGGAATGCCAATCCACATACATCGATCCATCCATCTCTTCGTCGTTCCACCGCAGCCGTTCTTTTTCTGAGATCGTGCCGTTTCCGTCGTAATCCGGATGGGCCCAGTGCTCATCGGCAAAGGCGAAGATGCCGAAAATGTTGTACATGGTCTCGAGGGAGCTTCCCCAGGCGAAGTAGCCGCGGTCACCTTGATAGTCGTGCCATTCATTCTGGAAGGCGTAGAGACCCGGATCCTCGTCTTCATCCTCCTCGAACATTCCGGCGGGGGCGTTTTTCAGCTTTCCGTCTTTATCCCGGTAAACCTGGGTCTGCTTTCGGTCCGGGGTGCCCGGTGGATATCTCCACTCGAATACCGAAGTGGCCAGGTTCCAACCGGAGTGATCCAGGGCCCTGGCCGCCGCCACCTGGAAGAGCTCCAGGTCCTGGGTCTGAGGGAATTCCCTGTCGGTGGCGGTGGTCGGGGGCCGTAGAATCACCCGGCCGCAACAGTGGCTCTGGACATAAATGGCAATATTCGGATGGCTGGCGACGAACTCGACCTCCGCCAGGGTGATGCCCTCCTGCATTGGGTACATCCTCCCACCCCCCTGGAGCGCGTCGGGTTGCCAATTCCCTGGGTAGTTTCGATTGGAGAGGAACCCGGTGCTGAATCCGTCCTCGTTGATCTCGCCGTCCCCATCGTTATCCAGGCCCTCCGTATAGAGGGTGTAGAAGGGACCCTCCGTTTCATCGGCAACCCTCCGGACCATGATCCGGGGATCGGAAGCGGAAATTTTCCAGTCTCCGTTCGGATCCACTTTCCGCATCTGGACAATGTGGCCATCCCCGTCCACATCCTCCGCCGGGTCCTCGTCAAATGCGAAGTCTCCGTCATTGTCCGTCGGATCCGGGTCCTCACCCGCGGGCTTCCCGGTCAGATAAGCTTCAGCACCGTCCACGTCGAGTCGGGGCACGAAATACCACACGTTGTGGTCGACAAGATCGGTCACCTGCTCATCCGTCCCGTAGTTGTCCAGGAGATACCAGATGGTGTAGAGGTTGGAGGTCGAGGCAATCACCTCCCCGGCATGAATCTGATTGATGAAGATCCCCGGTTTGTCCTCGGCAGGCCCCGTCGCCGGGTTGTTGATGGTCAGCATCCACGCCTGCCGTCCCATCTGAGATTCGGCCATGGACTCGAGTCGGGTCAGATCCGGGAACGCTGCGCTGACATCCGAAAGAAAGTCCGTGAGCTCCTGGTAATCGTAGTAGTGATAAAAGTCGTAGGTCCCAAGAGCGGACACCCTCTCTTGTCCCTGGGCAGCATGGACGGGAAGCAGGACCGTCAGCAGCAGAACGCAACTGGGAAAGGAGCTCAGGCGGATCATGATAGGTCTCCTTCATAAGTTTGTGGCGAAGTGCAACCAGATTAAAGACTCGACGTGTGCTGTCAACCCGGGTGATGCGCTCCTCAGCGTGTTATCCTTCCCGACAGATGTCCCTCTCGGCCCTCGTGGGCCCGCCTTGTATTCCCGGGTTCTCTGGAGACGATCGTGTCAAAGCTAGCGTTGGCCTTGATCCTGGTATTTCCTCTGTTTGCTGAACCAGCGTTTGCGCAGGGGGAGGACGTGCAGTTCGTTCTCCTGGGAAAGACAAGGAACCATCGCCAGTCTCCCGCCGGTGACCTGACCTTTCTGAACACCGTGTTCTTCGGTGAGGTCTTTTTGAACGAAGGAGGTGTCGTGACGAATGCCTACGTGACCGGGCCCGGAGACGCTGAGGGGGGGTTGTATTTCGGGGACCAGGCCGTGCCCTTCTTCGCCGGCGAACGCCACGCCTCGATTGAAAGCCTGGAGGAGCATTATCCAGACGGCACCTACTTTTTCCACTTCGACACCCCTCACGGAACGGTCCGGGACATGCCGGTCACCTTCTCGAAACGGGGGCAGGAATCTAGGAATCCTGATCCAATCCAAATGACGCTCCATCAGCACGGGGAGGTGGCCGATCCCGACGCCATCGATCCGAATGAAGACCTCCTTGTAACCTGGAGCGAGTTCGAACACGGAACGGTTGACCCCGAAGGCATCATCGATGACCTGATTTTTGTCATCATGGGAAACTGCCTGGGGGTGAAGACGGTCCACAGCGGTTCTGCATTTGGAGATTCTTTCCTGACCTTTGCCGCCAAGGACTTCACGATCCCCAGCGAGAGCCTTCGCCCGGGGCAGCCGTTTCAAGTCGAAATCGAGTTCTCCGAGATGGACACCGCCAGGCAGGGCGACCTGATATCCATCATCACGTATGCCGCCTCGACCTTCCTGGACATCAGAACGACGGGGGTCAACGAAGACGACCTGGTCTGCCCGGCCCAACCGCTGGCCATGGACGGCGGTCAGACGGATCGGAAGAAGCCCGGAGGGTGATTCGACGGCCGGAGACACGGCACCGGAACGGCTACCCCGCCATCCCCAGGAACATCCCCCCGATATAAGGGATCAACCAGATCCCCCAAACGACCAGGCTGAAGCGGTGGAAACGTCTCCTGGTGTCCTCGTTTCCTTTGCGAACGACCCTGGTAGCCCAGATCGCGTGGCCTAACATGAGCCAAAGGGCAATCTGGCCCGTGATGGTGTGAGAGCTGGCCCAATCGAAGCCAGGTTGAATGAGTTCCATGGCCAGGGTGCCTGAGGTGTCGAAGAAGAACCCCGTCCAGAACGCTGCCACGTGCCACCCCTTCAAATACCGCGCAAGATGCTCCGCCCATACCCCAATCGAATAGAAGACCAACGCCAGCGTGATGAGGATGGAAGCGACGATGGTGATTCCGGGCATGGGAAGGGCTCTCCTGGAAGTACTGCTCCGGTCTTTTCGAGTACCTGGTCGTGAAGGTAGGGATGCCGCAATCCGTGGGACAGCGGGGGACCCGGTGGGAGGGCGGTCTTGATCATCCCAGGAACATGTCGTCGATTAAGCCGTCGAATGGGATGGACGAAGGAAATCGGCCTTATCCAACAGGGGATCCGGTTTGATCACATTCCAGTACTTCGAAGGATGTCCCAACGCACAAGCCACACTGGAGAATCTCCTCTCCGTGACAGATGAGTTATGGATCCTGAGGGGATTGATCCGAGAAAGGCTCATCGAACCCTGAGTAAGCTGCCCGCCCACCCCAGGATCCTCTGGGGTCACCTGACGGCTCTATCTCTCGGAGCCCTGGGTTTGGCGCTGGCCATGGGGATCTTCGGGTATGCCGCCGACGCGGCATGGATCTCGTGGCTCGCAGCTGCCCTGAAGCCCATCGGGTCGGTATGGATCTCGGCTCTCCGGATGACCGTGATTCCACTGGTTTTGGCCCAGCTGCTCGTGGCCCTGACCGGGACCTCCCACGCTAGTAGCCTCGGGCGTCTTGGACTGCGCACCTTCGGCCTCTTCCTGGCCTTCATCATGACTGCGGGAATCGTCACCATTCTGGCCATGGACCCGGTGGTCCGGACATACTCCGTCGACCCTACTTCGGCAGCCACCCTCAGGGCCGAGACCGTGATTCCAGAAGCGGCCGTGGAAGTGACCGAGGGAGCCCCGGTGTCCTTGGGAGACTGGATCCAGAACCTGGTACCCTCGAACGTCTTCTCGGCGGCGACCGACGGAGAGATCCTTCCCCTCCTCGTTTTTACGCTCCTTTTCGGCCTGGCGGTGGCCAGCGTCGGGGGGGAGGCCCGGGCTCACCTGGGGGCACTTTTCAGCTCCCTTGCCGAAGCCATGATGCAGGTGGTGTTTTGGGTCCTCTGGGTAACCCCCGTTGCCGTGTTCGTTCTCGTGCTCGAGCTCAGCCTGACCAGCGGCACGGAAGCCCTGGGGCTCTTGCTGTTCTATGTGGTGGTAGTCTGCGGATGGATGCTCTTCGTGACAGGATTCCTCTATCCGGTGAGCGCCTTTTTCGGCCGCATCTCTTTGGTTCGGTTTGCGAAGGCGGTGGCGCCGGCCCAAATGGTAGCCGTAAGCACCCGGTCCTCTCTTGCGTCTCTTCCGGCCTTGATAGAGGGCGGCAAGGAACACCTGGAGTTCGGCCCGGCCACCACGGGCTTCGTGCTGCCCCTCAGCACCGCGGTATTCAAGATGAGCACCATGACCGCCGAGCCGGTTCGATACCTCTTCCTCGCCCACCTCTTCGGGATTCCCCTGACGCTACCTCAGACGGCAACGTTCCTCGCCACCCTGGCGATCCTCAGTTTCAGCGGGGTGGGTGTGCCCCGCGGCGGTTCCGGTTTCGATACCCTCCCTGCCTACATGGCCGCAGGCATCCCTGTCGAGGGCCTGGTTCTCGTCGTGGCGGTCGACACCCTTCCCGACATCATGAAAACCATCATCAACGTCACCGGGCACATGTCGGTGGCTACCCTGGCGAGTCTGGGTCTTCCCAGCGGTCCTGCTGATCCCGGCGGGAAAGGCCCCGGGGGCGGGTAGGTCCGAGCCAGTTTCCGGTTCAATCCAGGTTGAACCCCTGTCTTGACGCGACCCCCTCAGTCCGTCACGTTGGAACAAATCGTTGCAACGACAAAGGAAAAAGGATGGCGGACTCCAAGAACCCTTCCACTCCCAGCGCCACCGCAGACGCGTCGGCGAGTTCTCGGCCTGATAACCGTATCCCGGATCCGGAGGAGCTCGAGGTCCTGGCCCAGGTTGCGGACCTGGCCTTTTTCCAGGTCGACGAAAACCGGGACATCGTGTCCGTCAGCCCCGCCCTCGAGGAGCTGACGGGGTTTCGGGCCGAGGACGTGGTTGGTCGATCCTGCCTCACCATGATCCGCTGTCGGGAGTGCCTTCGCGGATGCGGCGTGTTTGAAGACAAGGAGGTCAAGGATGTCCCGCTGACACTCTATCGGGCCGATGGGACCACGGTGGATGTTCTGAAATCGGGGCGAGCCTTCGTGGACGGCGACCGTGTCACAGGCGCGCTGGAAACGGTCCGACTCGCCC
>JBDHGR010000275.1:0-6960 GCA_039589815.1 Gemmatimonadota bacterium
ATCCCTTGCCCGCAGAGCGATCAGGTATTGGGCCGTGACCTCCGATTCAAGGGTATACGAGGCCGCTGTTATGCGAGCTTCCGTAGCTTTTCGGTCGGCCCTTGCGCTGGATATCCGAAACAGGTTACCGCCGAGGATTCTGTACGTCGCGGTGAGGCTGTATCCGGAGAAGTAGTAGTCCGTCACATCCAGCCCCAGGTCCCCGGCGTCGAAGATTCCGAAGGAAGGAGAACCCGGAGCCAGGTACTGACCTGAGATGCTCGTGTTAAAGTCGGGTAGGAAGAGCCCGTAGGATTCCTTGACATTCCAATCTGCGGGTCCCTGGTCGTTCTCCGTGCTCAGGAACGTCGGATTGTTCCGACGAGCAAGGCTGATGGCGTCGTCCAACGTGAGCGTACCCTGAACCTCCTGGGCCCTCAGTGGAGACAAAACCGCGGTATAGAGGAGAAGTAGGGCGAGGGTCAACCCCAGAAAATCTGATCGTCCTCGAATCACCGTATCGGCTCCTTCCATGAATCGCCAACCGTCTAGCCTTCCCCGTCTCCTCCAATCTGCCGAGGACGGAAGGCTCTCTCCGTTGGCGTGAGTACTTAGATCAAGTCGTTCAGCCTTACGGCCATCAGACGCGGAAAGTTGCAGCAAAGTTGGAAACCCATGGCGGGACTCCCCATGCCTAGACAATCGACAATCCACGAACAATCCTCACCCCTCTTCTGTCGATTGTCAAGAGAAGCGTATTCTGGCCTCCGCACATTCGCTTTTCAGGGCCCCGGAGTGGAGCCGAAGCCTTTCCTTCACCTTATCCTTTTGGGCCAAGGGGGTGTGTCGGAAAAGGCTTGATATGTGGCATGCTCGGCACAGTACCAAAGCTGTTGCTACCAACGGTACGAACCTACGCTGCAGTATAGAAACGAGTCAGAAGCCGAGTTTCCTTTAAGCGGCGACCTCGGCACTTGGGTTCGGCATGGGGGGGACTGCATGGCACGGTCAACCGGCGATCTGCAGAGTTTGTTCGTTTGCGGCACTGAAACGGCCACCCCACCTTAGTCTTCGCATCGAAAATGTTCATTCAGTTCGCGGAGGCTGAGCGTCATGCCGGCAGCAAACGGTCCAAAGCTCTCTGTTCATCACTCCGTTGCCACCGACCGTTGGGCACGGGTGTTGGGTGTTCTGTTCTTTGTGCTGGTGACGCTCGCGCCTGAATCTGGTCTCTCACAGAGTACCGCTGAGGAGGCAGATCTCGGTCCGTTCTACACGAACAGCATCGGCATGCGCTTGGCGAGGATCCCCTCTGGGTCATTTGTCATGGGAAGCGAATCTGGGGACTGGGACGAAGAGCCCCTGCATCGGGTCATGATCTCGCGGCCATTCTACATGGGTGCCTACGAGGTGACGAATGAACAGTACGAGCAGTTCGATCCCGCTCATCACGCATTGAGAGGCAAAGCCGGGTTCTCAACCGAGGACGACGAGGCGGTGGTCTTTGTAAGCTGGGATGAAGCCACCGCATTCACCCAGTGGCTCTCAGCGAAGGAGGGCCGTCCCTATCGGCTTCCTACCGAAGCGGAGTGGGAATACGCGGCACGCGCGGGTACGACCGGGCCCTATTCGACTGGCGGCGAGCTTCCAAGGTCAATGCTGAAGAACGGCGTCGTGTCGTTGGCCGCCGGCTTCACCCAGGCCAATCCCTGGGGACTCTTCGACATGCATGGCAATATTGCAGAGTGGACACAGGACTGGTACGGCCCGTACCCGGGAAGCTCGCAGGTGGATCCTGTCGGCCGAGTCGAAGGGGATGTTCGCGTGACGAGGGGCGGAAGCCACTCCAGGGGTCCGGAATTTCTCCGCTCTTCGAATCGGATGGGTGCCCTCCCCGACGACCGAACCCAGTTCATCGGGTTCAGGGTGGTGCTCGGGGATCCTCCCACCACTGCGCCCTTGCAAGTAGCTCCCGAGGAGCTTCATCAGCTTGGAGTTGACACCCAGCTTCCACCAGAGCTAGAGCTCGGCGGCGATCCCGAGCACCCCTTTTTTGAAGGGCCACGCCTCTACGTGAAGCTGACACCTTCAGACCGAGGGCCGTTCTCTGAATACAACTTTGTTCGTCAGATCACAGCCATGCCCAACGGTGACCTGCTTGCAGTCTGGTCTGGCGGGGGAGGTATGGAATTGGCCAGTCGACTCCGCTATGGGCAGGAGGAATGGGATCCGGCCTCGGTATTCTGGTCCGTGCCGGACCACCTTGCTGTATCAGCCCTATGGTGGGATGGGCGGGATACCGTGTACCACGTTGCCAGTATCTCTTGGCGTGGCTCCCTCGCGCTCGTCCTCCGTACGTCGACCGATAGCGGCCGGTCGTGGTCGAAGGCTCGGTTCATCGCACGGGACCAGGTGGGAGAAGGGCCCACCAATTCTTTGAGAGGATTCCAGGACGGAACGCTGGTGGTCACGATGGACGAAACAGCCACTGATTCATGGTTCTTGGTGAGCCGAGACGGGGGGGCGACGTGGGAGAAGACGGGTGGACGGACTACGGGCTATCACGCGGCCATCGTGAGGTTGAATGATGGCAGCCTCCTGGCAGCCACCCGAAACGGCCATGGTGGCCGCATGTTGTGGAACCGATCTACGGACGATGGTGAATCTTGGTCAACGTGGGACAGTGAGTTCCCCGACCTCGGCCACCAGCAGCGTCCCGTTCTTCTTCGCCTCGCCTCCGGCAACCTGTTCCTTGCATCGTTCGCCGAAAGCATGGTTTTCAAGGACGAGAGAGGAAACGAGTTTCTCGGCAGCGGTCTCTTTGGTGCGATCTCTAAGGACGAGGGGCGTACCTGGCCCATCAAGCGGCTGATCGTTCCTGAGGGCCCGCCAAGCACGCTGCTCCATCATCGTTTCCGCCACGACCGATTTTCTGTAAGCGATCAGACGGCAGAACCTGAGGCGTACATCGCGAGCACGCAGGGGAAGGACGGAGTCATTCACCTGCTCACCGAGGCCTATCACTACGCGTTCAACGAGGCTTGGCTCGAGACGCCCCCGTCGGAATCCACTCTAGAACCGCCGCCGGAGAAGACTCGACTCCACACCGTCATCGATGGGGGAAGCCGGGGGGGTCAACCGTGGCCCGGCCCCTTCCGGTTCGACGGGCGTGGGCTTGAGAAGTATGTGGTCACAACGAATGACGGAGGCCCAGCACAGGTGCATGTACCTCAAGGACGTGCATTCAGATGGCTTGACGCCCAGGACTCCGGATTCGGATCGGCTCGCCCTGATATAGGCGCCACCATCGAAATTGAAGCTGCGGTTGTTACCGACCAGGAACCACCCCGGACCGACCGCGACGCCAATGAGCAAGTCAGCCTCGGGGTCACTGTCGGCATACCCGGCCTTGGGGTACTCGGTCTTCGACTTCAGGACGAGGGGTTGTATGCCCCTGGGGCCTGGATTCCGTTTGAACCATCAGGGCCCGGTTTGCCCCACCGGGTTCGGCTTGCCGTTCGACCCGACGGTATCTTCCGCGTGTATGTGGACGGGCAACTGAGGGTAATTAAGTCCATGTTAGATGATGGGCTGTTCGACTATGGGGACGGGGAAACATCCTTCCTTTTGATCAGGGCTCAGAACCCAATCAACGTCGTGATTCATGAGATTAGCTATGACCTAACCGGTGCCTATGCTCCGGGTGGTGATGACTGAGGGGAGCCGCTTCCTAACACGGGTGTTCCCTTGACATGGAAGGCAGGGTGCCCGGGCAGCAGAACCCCAGAGACGTTGGTCGAGCGTGACATCAGACGGTCTGGCACACCGATGATGGGGCAGAGCACGCCACATAACATTGCTGTTTCCGGCTGCGGCCGCCGGAGGCGGCCTCCGTCCCAACCGGTCACGAGCAAGGTGAGGAACTGAACTCAGTAGCTTCGTCTCGAGAACGGCAGTGTTTCAGCAGGTAGGTTTGGACCGGTTCGTAAACAGCCGGGACGATATGCGTCCGTCGGTGCATGCGAAGGTTCTCTCTCCAGCGGCCGTGGGGAGCGCTGCGGCCAATGGAGCGTGCGAACAGGCTGTCTTCTGGGGCCTCGGTCTGTGCTGCGCCGCGCCGTGGATGCGAGCGTCCTGTTCCCGGCGGTCTTGGTCTGTATTGAGCCGCGCCGTGGATGCGAGCGTCCTGTTCCCGGCGGTCTTGGTCTGTGTGGCGATCATCTCTCCGGGCGGGCGGTTCGCTCCTTCGTCGCGCTGGCTCATGACATCCATTGCGCCTATCGGTGCCGGCCAGCGTCCCCATCCTGCCTGTCGCGCCTGTTCTTTCGCCTTAGCCTATCGGTGCCGGCCAGCGTCCCCATCCTGCCTGTCGCGCCTGTTCTTTCGCTTTGGCCCAACGAAGCATGCGAGCGTCCCAATTCCCGCGCTCCCGCCCATCCGTGCCTGGGAGTGTTCCGTCTTCCGGGGCCTCGGTCGCCGCTGCGCCCATCCGTGCATTGATGCGTCCCAAAGAGCCATGGACAGGTTTTGGGCGCTGGAGTTGGGGCGGTCCGGGACCTCCTCCTGAGGTGCCGCCAGGCTGCGTTGTAGGCTGTCTGAGGGTCGGCACCGATCCAGCCCTCGTTCGATCACCTCCGACCCCTTCCTCGCACGCCACACAGCCAGGAAAGAAGCCGCCGATCCGCCTCATATATTTCCTTATAACCTTTAGTCACTTCAGGTTTTGGGAAGAGGAGGAGGAGAGGATGTATGCCGTGAGAGAGTTGGAATCGGTCCGAAGACTCTATGCCTTGCCAGACCGGTCGCCCCAGTGGCCGAGGCTGATCCGGGAACGGGCCGTGGAACAGTGGCCCGACACAACGCCTGGCCCTGAGGTCCTGAACCCCCTCAAGGAAACCGCCGACACCTCGAATAAGGAGGACGCCAAAGCAGACCAGATTCAGACGGATGCCGCTCACACTCACCCCACTGCAACCGTCTCCGCTGATGCCGAGCCTGCCACGGACCCCGAAGACGAGCTCTACCTTCTGGGAGAACGTTGTGCCCGGGCCTACATGCAAACCGATGCCCTGCACTATCGGGCCATGAAACTCCTGGCCGAGTTCCATCATCGCAGGGGCTGGCAGGACACAGGCTATGGCTCCACAGCCGAGTGGCTGGCCTGGCGTATTGGCATCAAGCCCGGCCCAGCACGGGAACGACTCAGGACTGCCCTGGCTCTGGAACAGCTGCCCGAGACCTCGGAGGCCATGCGGAAAGGAGAACTGTCGTTTACCAAGGTGCGGGCCCTCACCCGAGTCGCCACACCGGACTCCGAAGCCGTGCTTCTGGACTTTGCCCGAGCCGGTTCGGCATCGAACCTGGAACGAGTGGTCAGGGGCTGGAAGATGCTGGACCGAAAGAGCGAAGTCACGGCAGAACAGATTCGTCACAGGAGCCGACGATTCAGTGCCTTTGTGGATGACGACGGCATGGTGGTGGTGACGGGTCGTCTGGATCCCGAGGTCGGGGCTCTGTTCATGCGAGCCGTGGAAGCAGCCACGGATGCCCTGTACCGGGAAGGAGAGCGATCGGAGGAAGCCAGGACCGAAGTTGCAAAGGCAGCCACGGCAACAGATCTCCATGAGACCAAGCCGGAACAGAGGAGGGCCGATGCCGTGGGACTCCTGGCGGAACGGGCCCTGGCGGCAGGCTTCGGAACTGGGACCGGGACTGGGACCGGAAACGGGAACGGCAGTGGGAATGTCCCCATCAGCGGGTCCCGGGCCGAACGGTACCAGGTGATGCTACATGTCGAAACCGAGACGCTGAAAGAAGAGGGAGAGCCGGGCCAATCAGAGCTGGAAGACGGTACACGCGTTTCCGCGGAAACGTCGAGGCGCATCGCCTGTGATACTGGACTGGTCGAGGTGGCCCATACATCGGATGGCCAGGTTGTCAGGGCAGGCCGAAGGAACCGCACGGTTGCCCCGACCATTCGAAGAGCCCTTGAGGCAAGGGACCGAGGATGCCGGTTTCCAGGATGTGGGCCACGATTCACCGAAGCCCCTCATGTGAAACACTGGGCCGATGGAGGAGAGACCAGCCTCAGGAACCTGGTCCTGTTATGCCGGACCCATCACCGGGCAGTTCACGAGGGTGGCGTAACCGTCTGCATCGACCGAACCCAACAGGTCGTGTTCTTCACACCCAGAGGCAAAGCACTCTTCGCAGCACCGCCGGTGCAAACTAAACCACCAGGCGAAGGGCCGGAGCCCGGGAACCTGGAGGTGGGGGAGTTCGGGAACAGCCACCCCACCGCTCACCTCCCCGGTGCCCCCTGCTGGAAACGGGACTCCGACATCCCCTGGGCCCTTGAAGCCCGGGCATGGGAGGCGCTCGACCCGGGGTGACCGAGGGCTCCGACCCGGTCAGGCGACGGCCTCGATCCCGGATAAGGCAGGGTACTCTCGGGCCCGGTCAGGCGGTGGCCTCGATCCGGGATAAGGCAGGGTACAGACGGGTCCGGTTCCAACCAAAAGGTGGCCTCGACTAGGCCCGAGGGTTCGGCCTGGAAGATTCCCCGTTTTGACTCTTGGCCGGCGGGGCCGACCGAGCACAGTGGTCGTAGCGAAGCGGACTAGGGATGAGGACTCCAGCCGCCGCTAACACCTTGGACCCACCGCCCCGTGAGCCGAGCTCCTTGGACCCACCGCCCGGTGAGCCGACTTTCCTGAGCCCACCGCCAAGGGGCGCGACCCGGACCTTTGGGGTCCGGCTGGACTGGTTCCCGAAATCGGCCCTACCCACACGCCCAACCGCAAAACCGGTCAGAATGGACCGTCCTGGGGCCATCCCCATCCGCCACCCGAATCTTCCCTCCCGACATTCCCCGGCCTGAAACATTACTTCGCCCGGAGCGTAAACCCCGTTGTCCCGACAAAAACCCGTGCTTTCGTGGGGGAGCATTTCGATCCCAACCCGGTTGGGGACCCCTCTCTC
>JBDHGR010000276.1:0-6496 GCA_039589815.1 Gemmatimonadota bacterium
GACTCTTACCGGAGCCACACGGATGGCTTCAAATCAAGACGTTGAAGGCCGTTTGAAGGCCGCACTGGCCGACCGCTATCGGATCGAGCGCAAGATCGGTAGCGGTGGGATGGCCACGGTCTACCTGGCAGAGGACCTGAAACACCGCCGTAAAGTGGCGGTGAAGGTGATGGATCCGAGCCTTGGAGCTGCCATCGGTGCGGAACGTTTCCTCCGGGAGATCGAGACCGCGGCCAGCCTCACCCACCCCCATATCCTCCCTCTCCATGATTCCGGTGAAGCCGACGGCTTACTGTACTACGTGATGCCCTTCGTGAAGGGTGAGTCTCTTCGGGTCGCCCTTGAGCGGGAGCGGCAACTGCCGGTGCAGGAAGCCCTCCGGTATGCCAGGGAGATCGCCGATGCCCTGGACTATGCGCACCAGGAAGGGATCCTTCACCGGGACGTGAAGCCGGCCAACATCCTCCTCGAGGCCGGGCACGCAGTCCTGATGGATTTCGGAATCGCCCAGGCCGCAGCGGGGGCATCTGATACCAGGCTGACCCAGACCGGGATGTCTTTGGGCACCCCCGCATACATGAGCCCGGAGCAGGTTTCGGGAGATGGGAGCTTGGACGCGCGGAGTGATCAGTACGCCCTCGCCTGCGTGGTTTTCGAGATGCTCCTGGGGGAACCCCCGTTCACTGGAGTAACCACGGCTCAGATCCTGGCTCGGAAGCTATCGGAGGCCCCGTCCAGCATCTCTTCTCTTCGGTCCTCGGTGGATGCTCACGTCGATAAGGTCATCGGTCGGGCTCTGGAGACGACCCCTGCAGATCGATTCCCATCGGTTGGAGAGTTCGGCGACGCCCTGGTTGAGCCCTCTGGGGCCTACCCCTCGCCCATGGCCAGGATTAGTCGACGGATGGTCACGAGGCTGGCGTCAGCTCTCGCCCTCGCCGGGTTCGTCTTGGCTGGCGGGCTCCTTCTCCTCGGATCCACCAATGATCTGGGTTTCCAGACTCGGGATTGGATCCTGATTACGGATTTCCAGAACAACACCGGACAGTCGGTGTTCGATCGGTCACTGGATAACGCACTGGTCGTCGGTATTCAACAGTCCAACCATGTCAATGTGTTTCCGAAGACACGGGTGACCCAAACCCTGCAGCGCATGCTCCGGGAGGACACCGGAAAGCTGGATGTAGAATTGGGGAGGGAGGTCGCTCTCCGGGAAAACATCCGGCTCATGGCGGTCCCCAGTATCGACCGGATCGACGAGACCTTCGTTCTGGCGATTCGGGTGGTGGATGCAGCTTCTGGAGAGGATCTGCTCTCCCGGTCCGAGCATGCGGAAGGCTCCAATGACGTGCTCTCGGCTCTCGACAGGCTGGCCCGAGGGTTCAGGAGAGACCTCGGGGAATCCAGGTTCTCCATCAGCCGTCGGGGCGTACCCCTCGGCTTAGCCACCACTTCTTCTCTGGAGGCCCTGGAGGCCTGGAGCGAAGGTGACTTTCATTGGGGCAACAGACGTTACGACGAGGCCCTCGTTCTCTTCCAGAGGGCCATCGAATTGGACTCCACCTTTGCCATGGCCCACGCGGCCCTTGGAGGGGTCTACTATTTCCAGGGGGACCGAGGCAACGGGGACCTGCACAGCGAGAAGGCCCTCTCCCGCACCGACCGAATCACCGAGCGGGAGCGACTCTGGATCGTGGCGGAGACCGAAAACTGGAAGGGGAATTTCGAGGGGGCCATCGATGCATACAACATCTATCTGACCCGCTACCCCGATGACGTGGGTGGCTGGTTCCGCCTTGGGTACGCACAGATGCGGGAAGGACGACATGCCGAAGCAGTCCTGGCGTTCGATTCTGTGGTGGCGATCGACCCCGAGGACGCCGCAGCCTTCATTAACCTGGCTACCTGCCAGAACCTCCTGAATCGACGAGAAGAGGCAGTGCAGTACTACCTCAAGGCGTTCGACCTGGCACCGGCCTGGCTGACGAGTGGGAACCTCAACCACGAGTTCGGATTCAACTACGTGGAGATGGGGCAGTTCGCAGAGGCCGAGGCCGCGTTCAGGAAGATGCTCGAAGGGGATGATGACCAGCAGGCCCTGGGGAATCGATCCCTGGCCCTCATGAAAATGTATCTAGGCCGGTACCAGGAGGGCAGGGAACACCTCCGACAAGCCGCCTTCCTCCACCAGACCCTCGGATCTGGCCTCAGTGAGATGCGGGATCGGCTCTATCTAGCCTCAGCCCTCTTTGCGACCGACTCGGTTGAGGCGGCTTCCAGTCAACTGGGGGCGGCGGTGGAGCTGGCGAACTCCGCCTCCGTTGCGCCGAACTGGTGGGTCAACATCGGGAAAGTGCAGGCCCGGAACGGATTCGTCGAGGATGCAGAGATAATCCTCCAGGAAGCAATCCAGAGATCTGACGAGTCGGTCCAGGAGGATCGGGCGGTCGTGGCCCTCCTACGTGGGGAGGTAGCCATGGCAAAAGGGGACTTTCCCGGCGCCCTCGACCACCTGCGGACCGCCCAGGCCCTTAGAGAGAACTTGAATCACCTCGAATCTCTTGCCTACGGGCTTCATAGATCCGGAGATCTTGACGGAGCACTGGGCCTCTACCTTCCGTTTCTGACCCAACCCCAGCTTGGCTGGGAAGTGCAGGATTACTGGATTCTATCCCACATCCGGGTCGGGCAAATCTATGAGGCGTTGGGAGACCTCCCCAACGCCCGGAAGTATTACGAGGCGTTCCTCGAGATTTGGGGGGAAGGCGACTCTGACCTGGTCGCGGTAACGGAAGCGAAGGAGAGGTTGGCTTCCTTGGATGCCGGTAGTTGATCCGGGCTCCCCTTCCGTCCTCGCCCCCTCGCTCTACGCAGCCCCTATCCCTCCGCGGCGCGACTCGCCCGCTTGGCCTCCATTCCCCTGACAATCACGTAAGCGATCAGGGCGAAGACGAAGAACACGAGCAACATCCAGGCTGCGCTCTGAAGGGTGCCAATGATGGTCCGGTAGACCTCCAGGACCCATCGCTCGGCGTTGAGGACGATGACTTCGGTTTCCTCGGGACGGGGCGTGATATACTTCTCCAGGTCCCAGACCCGGACCCCACCCGAGACCCCAACTACATAAATGGCAAAGGTGAGGTACCGGACCCAGGCGGCGCTGATACCCTCTGCGACAACCCTTTGAAGGATCCTCTCGATGGGTTGGCGGAAGAGTCGTACCACAACGAACGAGACGAAGATGGAGATCACGAATGTGACGGCTAGCAGCGTGATGAACATGGACCGCGGCTCCTGTCTTTGGTCGAGTGACCCGCCGAAACCCCGAAAGCCGTGGCGGCGCCACGCAGGTATCCCCTTTCCAAACCTTCCGAACTCCCCTGGTGAACCTGGGGAAAGATTGGCATTTTTAGACGGGATGGAAATACGTCAGACGACGTATCGGAAGGGAATGGGTACGTAAAGCAAAGGGACGCTTGACTCTGTCGGCTCGCGGATCCGCTCCGAGCAGATTTTGTTTGCGTAAATTGTGTTCGACGCTTTAATTTCTCCTCCGAACAGGTGTTTTCTGCGGGCGGCCGGGTGATACGTAATCTTCGCGGCGTAGGTACGTCGTTTTCTATACTACGCGTCTACCCCCTCCGGCCCATATTCCTGCAGTTAGATTACACCTGTATTTGTTTGCCTTTAAACGGGATCGAGGGAGGCTGGCTAGATGCCCATCGGAATCGACGTCGGATCGAGGTTCCTGAAGATCGCTGCGGTGACCCCGAAGGGTGAGGTTTCATTCCCAACCTATGTGCCTCATGAGGGGAAACCGTTGGAGGCCATCCGGACCGCTTTCGAAGAGTCCAGCCTGAACGGAGATCAGCGTGTGGCGCTGACGGGGTCCGCGGCGGAATCCGTCAGTGAACAGCTGGGACTCCGCCTCATCGATCTCTGCAAAGCCACCATCAAGGGAGTGACGGAAAGACGTCCTGAGATTCGGAACATCATCGACGTGGGCGCATCCTCCGTAACCCTCATCCAGCTGGACGAGGATGGGGACCTGTTCGACGTAGCCACCAACAGTCTCTGTGCGGCCGGGACCGGTTCGTTCCTGGATGCCCAGGCCGTGCGTCTGGGCTTCGAGATGGAGGATCGGCAAGGGTTCGACCCGGTTCTTGACCCTCCCAGCATCGCCACCCGTTGCGCGGTGTTCGCCAAGTCCGACCTGATTCACCGGCAGCAGGAAGGGTACGACAAAGAGGCCCTCTGGTGTGGCCTGTGTAAGGGATTGTCGTCGAACATCCTTTCGACCCTCCTCCGTGGGAAGCCATTGGAGGGGATAACGGTGGTGACGGGAGGGGTGGCGAAGAACCCTGAAGTCCTCCGCTGGCTCAAAGAATCAGCGGTGACCGAAATCCAAACCTTCGATTCAGCCGAGTTCGCCGCGGCCCTGGGGGCAGCCTACCTGGCCTCAGATAACGGGGTGGCCGGTCCTCTCACCTTCCCGTCCGAAGACCTCCCGGAAGACCAGCTTCTCGAGGAGGCCGCCCGGCCACCACTGGAGCTCAAGAAGACCAAGTACCCCTCCTTCAACGTTGCCGAGAGTTGGGAGGACAACCTCGGGAACGAGATACGCCTGACCAGCATCGATCCCGAGAAGGAGGTTCGGGGATTCCTCGGGATCGACGTGGGGTCCACCTCCACCAAGGTCGTCCTGGTGGACGGAGACGGCGAGGTGATCGTCGACGTCTACCGGAAGACCGGCGGTGATCCGGTGGGAGCTACGAAGTCCCTCTTCACCGCCCTCATGGAGAGCCTGGCGCCCCGAAGCAGGGGGATTCAGATCCTCGGCGCCGGAACCACCGGCTCAGGCCGGAAGATGGTGGGGACCCTGGTGGGCGCGGACTCGGTGGTGAATGAGATCACCGCCCACCTGCACGGCGCCCTCGCCACCGATCCGAATGTGGACACCATCTTCGAGATCGGAGGCCAGGACTCGAAGTTCATCCGGGCGCGGCACGGCGTCATGCAGGACTCCAACATGAATTACGTCTGTGCAGCCGGCACCGGGTCTTTCGTCGAGGAGCAAGCCCTGAAGCTGGGCCACCGGGTCCATGAAATCGGACCCATGGTCATGGGCGTCGCCCCTCCCCACACCTCCGACCGCTGCACGGTCTTCATGGAGCAGGACGTGGAGCGGCTCATCCGCCTGGGGTACCAACCCAAGGAAGCCCTTGCCGCGGTCATGTATTCCGTGGTGGAGAACTACCTGGCGAAGGTAGTTGGGAACCGATCCTACTCGAGGGAGAAGGTCTTCTTCTGCGGAGCCACCGCCCGAAACCAGGGGCTGGTGGCAGCGTTTGAGAAGCTCCTGGACGCTGAAGTGGTCGTGTCACCTTACTGCCACGTCCTGGGCGCCTATGGTGTGGCCCTCCTCACCAAAGACCGCTTGGAGGAGGAAGGCACCGACACCACCTTCAAGGGCCTCGACCTGACGGAGCGGGAAATCACCCTGACCCAGGAGGAGTGCTCCCTCTGCACCAACACCTGCAAGATCACGTACGCCCACGTTTCCGGGGAAGACGAGACACCGAGCTGGGGGTATCTCTGCGGGAGAGATCCGGAGGCCACGGAAAAGCGGAAGACGGCCGAGTTCGATCCTTTCCGTCGCAGGACGAAGCTGGCTGCGGCGGCGTTCGCCAACCATAGGGAAAAAGGAAAGAAGACCGGTCCCACGGTGGGGATCCCTCAGACCCTTTCCACGTACAGCCACGCACCCCTCTGGCAGACCTTCATGGCGAATCTGGGGTGTCAGATACGGCTCTCCCACCCCACCGACGAGAAAACCCGCGAGCTCTCCGGTCAGCTCGTAGGTGCCGAGTACTGCTTTCCGGCCAAGCTGGCGCACGGACACATGGCCCAACTGGCCATGGATGAGACCGTGGACTTCATGTTCATGCCCCACGTCGTCAGCGAGGACGTCCCGGAAGGGTATAGCAACGCATTTTTCTGCCCGGTCATCTGTGCGATCCCGGCCATGGGCCGCGCTTCCCTGCGAGTGGCGGGTGAACCGGGCGCCGAGAAGCTGTTGGCACCGCCTGTGGATTTCCGTTGGGACTTGAAGCGGCAGGTCAAGGAGCTTGAAAATCCTGGCCAAGCCTCTTGGTGTGTCGCCCCGAAAGATCAAACAAGCCTGGGAGTCGGGGCTGGCCGCCCAGGACGCGTTCATGGCCTCTTGCAGGAGGGAAGGGGAGACCCTGACCGAGACCCTGGAGGCGGACGGGAAACCCAGCATCCTATTCCTGGGTCGTGCCTACAACCTCTTCGACGGAAACGCCAACCTGGAGCTACCTCTCAAAGTGGCGGAAAAGGGGTTCAACGTATTCCCGACCGATTTTGCTCCCATCCACAAGGTGAAATTGGGGCCGGAGCTCAACAACATCTATTGGATCTACGGGCAACGACTACTGCAGGCCCTGGAATGGGTGAGGGACCAGGAGAACATCTT
>JBDHGR010000277.1:0-6114 GCA_039589815.1 Gemmatimonadota bacterium
TGTAGCCGTAGTCCCGGTAGTATTCCAGGCCCCGGTGCTCAGCGTCCGCGCTCTTCACCATGGCGCCGAGGGCCTTGGCCGTATCGAAACCCCGAAAACCTTTTCGGTAGGCGTCGGCAATCACGGGTACGGCGTGATGCCCCGTCATGGTGTTGATCTCGTTGCCCACTAGGGACCAGACCGGCAGGAGCCCGTGCTCGTCGTAGTAGGAGAGCATGGAGCTGATGAGGTCGTCCACCCGGTCCGGATCGATGAGGGTGAAGAGGGGATGGGCGGCCCGGAAGGTATCCCAAAGGGAATAGATGGCGTGTTTACGGTATCCCTGAGCGGTATGGATTAGCCCGTCGGCTCCCCTGTAGCGGTCGTCCACATCCTGAAAGAGAATGGGGGCCAGGCGCGTGCGGTAAAGCGACGTATAGAAGGTTCGTAGGTCTTCCTCGGAGTCACCCTGGACCCTGATCTTTCCCAACTCCCGCTCCCAGGCTCTTCGGGCCCCCTCGCGGACCCGGTGGAAGTCCCACTCGGGCGCTTCCGTTTCTACATTTGCCAGGGCTCCGGCCTCGTCCACATATGAGAGGCCCACCTTCATCAGTAGCTCGTCACCCTGGGCGGTCGGATCGAAGGCGAAAAGGGCTCGGAGCGCCGATGAAGTTGCTCGGACATCCCCGGCGGAAACCTGCCTTCGATCCATCACGTCCAGTGGGTTGGTCGAGTCGGCGAAAGCCAGAGAACGGACCGGCCGGGAGAAGAGCATGGCAAAAAAGAGCTTCTGGTCCCTGGCCCATCCCTGGGAGAACCGATAGCCGGTAACCAGGGTGTCATTCACGACCTTTATGCTGGTCGTGACCGGAACATCCCCATTCATGGCATATCCAAGGTCGACGAACACGGCAGGTTGGTCGGTCTCCGGGTACGTGTATCGGTGCATGCCCACCCGCAGAGTGGCCGTGAGCTCGGCCTGGATCTCCTGGTCTTCCAGGTATACTGCGTAGTACCCGGGCGAGGCGCCTTCCCGCTCATGGGAAAACCGGGATTTTGCCGAACGACCCCAGCGGTCTTCGAAGCTCTCATTCACTGGGAAGTAGCTGCGCACCGGCATGACCAGGACATCCAAGAGGTCGCCGATGCCCGTGCCGCTCAGATGGGTATGGCTGAAGCCCACCAGCAGGCTGTCTTCCCAGTTGTACCCAGCGATCCAATCCCAGCCCCCCTGCCCCTGATCGGGACTGAGTTGGACCATGCCCCAAGGGACGGTTGCCCCGGGGTAAACATGGCCGTGGCCTCCGGTCCCGATGAAGGGATCGACGTACTGGGTCAGTGGAACCAGGTCCTCGATGCTCCCTTTTCTGGGGGGAGAGTCGGGGGGTTGGCAAGCCGCGACAGCCAGCATGATGCCGGCGGTAGGCCACACAAACAGGCGATTCATGTCAACTCCTTCGCGGCCACGCCCCTCCCTCACCGACCTGTCAAGAGCTGGGGACGCTCTTGATGTACCTTGAGGATCAGCTCACCAAAGAGGGTGTTCGCCCAGGCGAACCACTCCCGTGTGAACCGCGTGGGGTCATCCTGATGAAAGGACTCATGCATGAAACCCGTGCCTCCATGGGTCTCCTTCAACATGCGTAGGCATCGGGCGATCTCTGAATCGTCGGTGGATGTCAAAGCCCGCATGGTGATGCCCAGGGGCCAGATCATTTCGAGGCCCACGTGGGGGCCTCCCACGCCGTCTCCGGCTTCACCCTGGAAGTAGTAGGGGTTGTCCGGGCTCAACAAAAACGCCCGGGTCCGCCGGTACAGCGGATCACTTGGAGCACATGCTCCCAGGTAGGGAAGGGAGAGGAGACTGGGGATATTGGCGTCGTCCATATGGTGCCGGTTCCCGAATCCGTCCACTTCGTACGCCCACACTTCACCGTGGACCGGGTGCGTCACCACCCCATGGGTAAACAGGGCTTCCCGGACTTCGCCGGCCAACGCATCACACTCCATGGCGAAGTCGGCTTCGCCCCGAAGCTCCAGGATCATCTCCGTCAGTTGGAGGAGGGATACCACAGCGAAGTGGTTGGAGGGAATCAGGAACGGGAACGTGGTGGCGTCGTCGGAAGGCCGGAAGATGCTGACGATAAGCCCTACGGGTCGAACGGGGTTTCCCCACCCGGCTCCAGCCACCGTGTCGGTTTGCCATCCGGTGACCCTCTGAAACTTGTAGGGCCCCCGTGTCGCCTTCCTCTGCTGTTCCCTGAAGGTTTTCAAGACGAGCCCCATGGCTTCACGCCACTGGGCGTCGAAAGGGGAGGCGTCACCGGTGGTCTTCCAGTATGCGTATGCCAGGCGGATGGGATAACAGAGCGAATCGATCTCCCATTTCCGCTCATGGAGCTCCGGTCTCATCTCCGTCAGGTCATCGGCCCAGGGACTCTCCCCGGCCTCCTTGTTGAAGGCGTTGGCGTAGGGATCGATGAGGATGCATCGGGCCTGTCGGTGGAGGACTCCCTTGATGAGCTCCTGTAGTTCCGGGTCCCCAGGGGTCAGAGAGAGGTAGGGCCAAACCTGGGCCGTGGAGTCCCTAAGCCACATAGCCTCTATGTCGCCGGTAATGACGAAGGTGTCGGGTTTTCCATCCAGCATCCCGAAATCCACCGTGGTGTCCAGGGTATTCGGGAAGCAGTTCTGGAAGAGCCACGCCAGCTCCGGATCGGCGATATCTTCCGAGACCCGGAGGATGGCATCCTCCACTGCTCTGGATAAAAACCGCCGCTCTCCTGGCGGAGGACGGCGGGAAGTGAAGTCCTGGGATCTTCCGGAGGCTCTCCTTATCAGCCGCCGCCGCCCGGGCTCCAGGGGTTCTCCCCGCTGGAGCCCTTCCTGCGCTCCCAACCGGGCAAGCGAAACCCCAAGAGTTGCGGCGCTTCCCTTCTTGAGAAAGTCACGGCGGTTTGTGCCGGAGCCCTTCCCTGGCCCGGGCACCGGGCCGCCGATCCTGCCAGCCTCATCCATGGCCGGCGTCGTTGAAGATCCCCTCTAGTTCTTCGTAGGCAGAATGCACGGCGTTGATGGCCGATTCTACGTCAGCCCTATTGGGGTCGTTGAGCGTGGTGATGAGACTACCAACGGCTGCCCCCAGCTCGGTCACTGCCGTCTCAAAATGCTCCTGTTTTTCTGCAAGGCGGGAGGAGAGCTCCGCCGCCTGAAGGGCAGGTATGGCTGCTTCCATGTCTGTTGCGGCGCCCTGGATCTTCTCCAGGTCGTACCCCGGGCCGTAATAGTGGTAAAGGCCATAGAGGTGCTGGTGAAAAGCCGCCACCTCCGGCAGGACCGGCCGGATGATTCGAACCATGCCTTCGTAGTTCATGTGGAAGGCTTCGGTGAAAGACAGCATCTCCGCTTGGTTTCCAGCGTCCACGGCGGTCTTGAGGCCGGTGAACGTCTCCATCAGCAGCTGCTTCTGCGCGTCCCATCGGCTCTGTTTGTCCTGGAGGATTCCCGGGAGATCGGCCTCATCCAAGGCAGCGAGCCTCGGCTCGAAATCAGGAACCGCCGCTGCAATGGCGTCATAGTCTTGCGCCGGAAAAGCCTCATGCCAAAGAGGGGCCATGAATTCATGGACGGCATCCAGCGCGGGCACTTCGGCGGTCAGCTCGGCTTCGGAGACCTCCGGAACCGAACCGGATTCCTCCTGACAAGCGGGGAGGATGAGGAGGGCCATGGTCAGGGTCGGAACAGTAAGAAGGACTCGCTTCGGCATTTTGACTCTCCCTCGGTAAAATCCCCTATTTCGGGTCGTCTTCCGGCGCGATCCGGCCAGAGAGCCAGGCCCCGGCCTGGATGATATGCCCGTTCTCGGGGAGGTCGTTCAGCAAGCCGGGATCCACGATCAGATCCAGGGGGCCGGCCGGTGTTTCCATTCGGATCCGGATAAATTCCCGGCCGGTCAGCTCGTTGGTGACCCGCTGGGCATCCAAGGTCCTGCCCACCATCAGGGCATGGGCGGTAGGCTGTCCGCCCTCCATCTGGGCCACCATCCCTGCGGGGACAAAAGCCGGAATCCCAAGGGGTTTCAGGTCGGGTTGGGCCTCCCTGAAAGCCTCCTCCGTGGAATACACGTTTAGTTCTACGGCGAAGCCTGCCAGCTCGACGTCGTGCTTGGCTGTTAGCATGGCTTCTTTCACGTCGGGGAAGTTCGGCGCGTCGAAGACGATCGGGAATCCGCCCCCCAAGGACGGGTTCGATCCTCCCTCCTGGGTCAAGCCCAGGAACCCTCCGTCGTAGGGGGACACCTCGGATCGTTCCAGGACCGCTTGGATCTCCAGCCTGATGGTTGGGCCACCGGAATAGTGGGGTTGAACGGACTTCATGGCCCCTGTCTCGTCCACGTAGATCCAGAGCTCGGCCCCCGACGGGTCGTGCCATCGGAGCGTCATGCTCTCGGCCCGGTGGGAGTGGGGCTTCGATTCCTTGAGGATCCGCCGAACTTGTGCCTGCCGCTCCTCAACTGAGGAGCTTCCGATACCTAAAGCGGCGAGATGATCAGCCACGTTGATGACTCCCTTATGGTTCTTCACTCCGGACTTCCCGGAGCCGGGAAAATGAGTCCATAAAGGTCGGGCTTTCGTGCCCTCGGGACCACCCCCTGTGCGCCGGCGCACCCCACTGCCCGAACGGCCTCCTGTGGGTCTGGTCTCGGGCCCCTCGCGTTGTGAGTTGCATTGCCCTTCCGTAGCTTCGTTCCGTTCCCTGGTGGGGTCCATGGAAACAGCCCCTCCTCGATCCTACTCCCTCTCGGAGGTCCGTTGATCGACTTCACCTCCTTGGATTGGTTCTGGGCCGGCGCCTTCCTTTTTCTCATGGTTGGGGGTGCGTTCTTCTTCTACCGGCTGGCCCGGCGCTCCGAGTCCGATTTCTTCCTGGCGGGACGACGTCTACCCTGGTGGCTCCCGGCATCGAGTGTTTTCAGCACTCATACCGCCACGGACACGCCCATGTGGGTCACCGGGGTGATTTACGCCCACGGCTACCGGGGTCTATGGTACACCTTCTTCACGGCTTGGACAGCCATCGGCTCTTTCGTCTCGGCCCGAATCTTCCGTCGGTCTTTGGCTTACTCCCAGGCCGAGTGGCAAGTGATGCGGTTCGGTGGGTTCGGGGCGGAATTGCTGAGGGGTTGGTTGGCTGGTTGGCAGGTCTTCATGAACATGTTCATCCTGGGCTGGGTGGGCATGGCCATGGGCAAGGTGGGAGCCTTGGTCTTTGGTTGGCCGGTGTGGGTGGGCCTTGTCTTTCCCACCCTGATCACCGCTGCCTATACCCTGGTGGCTGGGTACTGGGGGGTGGTGATGGGCGACTTCCTCCAAGGAATTGTGGCCATCTTCGCCATCCTCATCGTGTCCCTGGTGGGGATTGCGGCGGTGGGAGGACCAGGCGACCTGGCCGGCCGCTTGGTGGAGATGGGGGAGGGGTGGAGAATGAACGCCCTCGCCTTCACAGGTGTTTTTTCAGGTGACTTTCCAGCAGCCTGGTGGCTGACGATGCTTGTCATTGCCGTGGTGGGGGGCTTCGGCATGGGAACCAGCATCGATTGGTACCCTGAGGCACAACGGATTCAATCGGCCGGATCAGTCCGGGACGCGGCCTACGGGATCTGGGCGGGTGGAGCCGTCACCCTCATAAGAAACGGTTTCTGGGCTGCGTCCATCCTGGCTTTCTTCGTTCTTGCGCCAGGCATCGTGGAGGTGGCCGACTACGAGTTGGGCTGGTTCAGGCTCGGGTTCGAGCTCTTGCCGGCTGGGTTGGTCGGTGTCTTCTTTGCCGCGATCCTGGCCATCCACCTTTCTACCATTTCCAGCCACCTGAACCTGGGCGCCCTCTACTTCACCCGGGACCTCTTCCAACGCTACCTGAAACCCGAAGCGTCGGAAGAAACCCTGGTGTGGGTAGGGCGGCTGGCCACGGCCGTTCTCCTCATCGGTTCGTTCTTCTATGGCATGATGATGAAGGAGATCACCCAGTGGCTCATCTTCGCTCTCTGGCTCATGATGGCTGGAATCTGGCTTCCCAACATCCTTCAGGTGGTTTGGTGGCGCTTCAACTCCTGGGGCTACCTCTCGGCCTGGATGG